>CAYNHD010000041.1:0-16253 GCA_964396775.1 uncultured Thermoflexus sp.
CGTCTCTGCGGTTCAAGCATTTCGCCCCCATCGTGAGATGCACCCCAACGCGCCCCGCCGCGTGCGCAGATGGCGGCATTGCGCTAGAATGGGGCGCTGACGCCCGGCAAGACGCAGCAAGATCGGTACAAAAGCCATGAGCCGTTCTGCCCTTCAAGTCCTCCTCATCGCCGGCTTCATCCTCTTTGGCAACGTGATCGCCGCCGTTGCCCAATTCTTTGAGGAACCAACTGGCGACGGGCGCAGCCTGCGCTGGGATCGCTACGACGTGGCAATCGAGAACATAGACACGGCGGCCAACCGCTTCCAGGTGACTGAGTTCTACACGATCACCGTCGAAACCGGCCCGTTCCGCTATGGCTTCGCCGAGATTCCCCAGGATCGCCTGGAACGCATCTCCGATGTGCTCGTCTACGAGAACCGGTCGCTGCTCACGTCCTCGTGCAGCGGCTCCCCTGGCACCTATTGCACCCGCGACGAGGGAGATACGTACAGCATCGAGTACAACTTCACCCGCCAGGTTCAGAGCGGGGAGAGGCGCGAGATCGCCATCCGCTACACCGTACACGGGGCGCTGCGCTCGTACAGCGGCGGCGACCAGCTTTACTGGGTGGCCGTGCCCGGCGACCGCGCCTTCCCCGTCCTATCCTCTAAGGTGACGGTGACCCTGCCCGAAGACCGCCCGCCCCAGGTGACGGCGAGCTATCCCGACACATGGCAGGAGACCATCGAGGGCAACGTCATCACCTGGCAGTCGCCTGGCAGGATGGGCAGCGGCGATGCGGTCGAAGTGCGCGTGCAGTACGCGCACGACGCGCGCATGGCCAAACCGTCGTGGCAGGCCGCCTTCGACCGCGAGCAGTCTTACATTGACAACTGGCAGCCGATTGTGTCGCTTTTGCTGCTGGCGATCACCGTGCTGTTCACGGTGGGCGGCGTGCTGTTCGTGCTGCTGCGCTACCTGAAGCACGGGCGCGATCCGCAGGCGCTGGTCGTGCCCGAATACCTCAGCGAACCACCCTCGGACGAGCGGCCCGGCGTGGTCGGCCTGTTGCTCGACGAGAAAGCAGACATGAAGGACATCATGGCCACGCTGGTAGACCTGGCGCGGCGCGGCCTGCTGGTCATTGAGCAGGACAAAAAGGGCGGGATCGGCGGCATGTTCAGCAGCACGGAGTTCACCTTCCACCGCACTGAGGCCGACGACGACGACCTGCGCCCCTACGAGCACACATTGCTGAAGGGTCTCTTCCCTAAAGGGCGCGACACGACGACGCTTTCCCAACTGCGCACTAAGTTCTACACGCACGTCCCGGTCATCAAGCGCGAGCTATACGATGACCTGATCAGACAGGACTATTTCACGCGCTCGCCAGAAACCACACGCCGCCTGTGGACATGGGGTGGCGTGGCCGTGATGGTGCTGGCGTCGGTGGCGTTTTGGCTGCTGCGCGAGGCAACGCTGATCTCGCCGCTGATCATCGTCCCGCCGATTGGCCTGGGCATCGTCGGGCTGGCCTCGGCCATTGCCGGCGAGTTCATGCCAGCCAAGACCGCGAAAGGCGCGCAGGATGCGGCCCGCTGGCGCGCCTTCAAGCGTTACCTGGCTGACATCGAACGTTACGGGGACCTGGCCAGCGCGGCGGCGAAGTTCGAGGAGTCCCTGCCCTACGCCATCGCCTTCGGCTTGGAGAAAGACCTGGTGCGCCAGGTGACGCCCGCCATGACCGCCATGCCAGGCTGGTTCTTCCCAACATACCTGGGCGGCCCCTGGGACGGCGGCTACCGGCGCGGGCAGCCCGTGCGCCCCATATCCATGAGCGGGTCGGGGGGACTGGGTAATTTCTCGCTCGGCGGGCCGGGCGGCCTGAACGACATGAGCCGGTCGCTGACCGAAGGGCTGAACGCCATGAACAGCGGCCTGACGCGGATGCTCAACGATGCGTCGAGCGCGATGACCAGCCGCCCGCAGAGTTCCGGTCGCGGCGGCGGGTTCAGCGGCGGCGGCAGGGGCGGCGGTGGCGGTTCCGGCGGCGGGAGTCGCGGGTTTGGCTAATCTCCACACGCGAAAGGGCAGACGATGAACCTCAACCGCTTGGCGGGCGTGATGCTGGTCGTAGTGGGGCTGGCCGTCGGTGTGCTGGCTGCCGCCTGGCTCTTCACCAACGAAGACCTGGAAGGGCCGGCGCGTATCCTGGGGCTGGCTATTGCCCTGCTGGTGCTGGTGGCCCCGTTGGTCGGCGGCGGCGTGTACCTGCTGGCCTTCGGCGGGCAGCAGGCCCGCCAGGAGGCCGAGGCTGCCCGGCAGCGCACGCTGTTGAACGTGGTGCAGACGCGCGGCCAGGTGCGGCTGGACGAACTGGCCGTCGAGCTTCAGCTTCCGCGCGACCGCATCAAGGACATGGTGCACGATCTGGTGGGGCTGGGCGTCTTCAGCGGCTACGTGAAGTGGGACGAAGGGGTGCTCTATTCGAGCGACGCGCAGCAGCTTCGCGACCTGAAGCAGTGCCCCAACTGCGGCGGTGAGATCACCCTCAGCGGTAAGGGCATCGCCACCTGCCGGTTCTGCGGCACGGAGTTCTTCCTGTCGTGAGCGTGCCTCACGCGCCCGGCTCGATCTCGTCGGCGCGCTCCATCACGACAGCCACCACGCTGATGTTGTCTTCGCCGCCGCGCTCGTTGGCCAGGGCCACCAGGCGGCGCGTCACCTCGTCGGGGGCGACGCTCGTCTGCACGATGCCAGTGATCTCCGCGCCCGTGACGTGACGGGTCAGGCCGTCGGAACAGAGCACCAGCCAGTCACCGGCGCTGAGCGGGCGCACGTAGAGATCGGCCTCGGTGTCGTCCACCTGACCGAGCGCGCGGTAGAGCACGTTGCGCATTGGATGAACAGCGGCCTGCTCTGGCGTGATGTGCCCGGCGGCCATGAGCGCCTCGACGAAGCTGTGATCGTCGGTGATCTGGTTGATCCATCCCCCGCTGCTGCTGATCACGTAGGCCCGGCTGTCGCCGATGTGGGCGACCATCACCTGCGCGCCGCGCACGAAGGCCAGCGTCACCGTCGTGCCCATGCCCTGGAACTCGCGGTTCCCCGCCGCGCGGCGCATGACGGCGCGGTTGGCGCGGCGAATGGCCCGGCGCAGCTTGCCGGCCACTTCGTTGTCGGGCAGCGTATGCAGCCCCTCGCTGCCGTGCGCTTCCCCCACGAAATCCGCATGGATGGTTTCCAACGTCAGGCGGCTGGCTTCTTCCCCGGCAAGCGCGCCGCCCATCCCGTCAGCGACAAGCGCCAGGACGACGCCCTGCCGTGCCCACAACCCGATGCGATCCTCGTTGTTGCTGCGCACCTTGCCGACGCTGCTCAGGGCGGCAACGCGCGGGATCAGATCGGCGGGGGCGGCGTCGTCCGGCAGGGTGAGCGCCGCGCCGCAGCCAGCACAGGTGTTGGCCGGGGGGACGTTGCGCGCGCCGCAGCGCAGACAGGTGATCGGAACGCCATCAAAGGCGGGGCTGGGGTCGGTTTGGGTGTCGCGCAGGCGCTGGTTGAGCGGCGAGTCCGGTGCTACTTCGGGATGGTTCAGGGAGCGTGCGGCCTCTTCCACCGGGCGATGACGGCGGTGAATGCCGCGCTGAGCCGGCGAGTTGTCCAGGCTGGCACCGCACTGAAAGCAAAACACAGCCCGCCTGACGTTTTCATATCCACACTGCGGGCACACGCGCCGGTTCATGATCTCGCCCCTTGTCGCTCACAACGCTGCCCAGATTGTACTGCTGCGGGGCGGGGGCGCAAACTGGCAGGGCAGTGCAGGCGCGCTCTTTAGCCTCACACCCGCGCGACGCCGCTGATGTGTGGCCGGACAATGGCCGGGTATGGCGCGTCGAACTCGCGCAGTTCCACCAGACGGAAGCCAGCGGCGCGAATGGCTGCGCCCGTTTGACGGGTAAGCTGGCAGCCGTCGCCGACCGCGCTCCACGCCGGGTTGATCGCCCGCTGAGCGAGCAGCGTCGCCGAGCGCGGCGGCGCGGCCACGTGCTCCAGGAACAGGAACTGCCCGCCAGGGCGCAGGACGCGCCGAATCTCGGCCAGCGCCGCTCGCTGGTCGCGCACCGAGCATAGCACGTGCGTGGTCACCACCGTGTCGAAGCTGCCCGCTCCGAAGGGCAGGCGCTCGCCCTGCCCGCGCACCGCGCCCGTCATCGCGCAGCCCGCGCGCGCCGCGCCGCCAGCCATATAGCCGAGCAGGTAGCGATTCGGCTCCAGCAGCGTCACGCGTACGCTAGCCGGGTACAGCGCCAAATTCGCCCCGTCACCCGCCCCGATCTCTAGCACATCGCCCTCGGCGCGGCGGAGCAGCGGGGCGCGCACGTCGCGCGTGAGCGCGTCGGAGAAGTCCGGCGTGCCCCGATTGCTGATCAGCGTGTGGTAGGCCCAGGCGAACCAGCGTTTGCGCAGAGTCATGGTTTTGTCCCTTTATGAGTTGCGAGTCATGAGCTGTGAATCGCGCACAAGCCGTTTGCAGGCCCCGGAGACGAATGGCTCGCGCCTCAGCAACCTGGCATAGTCAATCAATCTACATAAGAACAGGCTTAGAAAACTTGACAAGTATAGACTAAACATTCTATAATGCCAGCGCATCAAGAACGCGGCACCGGGCGCAGCCTGAACCAGGGGGCGTGCAATGGTCGTCAGTGACTCGCTGGACGCCGGGCGGAAAAGGTCCCGTAGGGGCGTATGGCCATACGCCCCATGCGCGTCAAGTGAAGGCTTCCGGGTGCGTGGTATGGGCACAATGCCCCTCCCCCTGGCCCCCTCCCCGGCCAAGCCAGGGAGGGGGAAAACGCCCCAACCAGCGGTCAAAGTCCCCCTCTCTGGCTCTGCTGGAGAGGGGGATTGAGGGGGTGAGGCCCGTACAGCCAGGCTTAAGTTGACGCATGGCAGAGCAGCACCCTTACCTGACACCGCGCGAGACTTCCGAAGTTTGCGGAGACTTCGGAAGTCTTGAGGCCCCCGACAACACGGGCTGGACAAGAGACGGGTGCTCTGGTAGAATTCGCCCACTGACGAGACAAACCCCAGTAAAGACTGGAGATTTCAGCGTTGGCTAATCACAAGTCTGCCCTCAAGCGCATTCGCAGTTCCGAGAAGAAGCGTCAGCGTAACCGCATCTTCCGCTCCCGCGCGCGCACGGAGATCAAGAAGGCCCGCACCTTCATCGAGGGCGCGGACCTGGAGAACGCGCGCCAGGCGACCCTGGAAGCCATCCGCACGCTGGACAAGGCCGCCGTCAAGGGGATTCTGCACCCCAACAATGTGGCGCGGCGCAAGAGCCGGTTGATGAAGAAGCTGGCCCGTCTTGAGGCGGAGCAATCGTAGCCTGACGCTCACCCGTTGGATTTGGCGGAGGCATCCTGCACGATGAGGATGCCTTTTTGTGTTCCGGCATCCCCTATGTCAGGGCAGCACCAGGCGCGCAGGCAGCCGCTAGAGTGGCTTCACCGCCTCGCCAGTGCCCCCCGGCACCACGAAACGATAGCCGACGCCGCGCACGGTGGTGATGTACTGCGGCTTGCGTGGGTTCGGCTCAACAGCTTTGCGCAGCCAGCGAATGTGCACGTCCAGCGTGCGCGTGTCGCCCATGTAGTCTGTCTTCCACACCTGCTGCATGATGTATTTGCGCTCCAGGGTGTTGTTCAGGTTGCTCATGAACAACTCCATCAGTTCCACCAGCTTGGGCGTGAGCTTCTTCTCCGTCCAGGGTGTGGTCAGCGTCTGGCTTTGCGCGTTGAGGCTGAACGGCCCCACCTGCAGGTGAGCGCCCTCAACCGGCACGGTGAGGCGGTCTATGCGGTTGGTTAGCTTGCGCGCGGTGAAGGGAGGCACCAGCAGCACATCGGCGGCGCTGTTGCCCGTCGCCTCGGCAGCGCGGATGTGGATGATCGGCGTCTGTTCCAGGGCAGCACGCAGGCTGAAGCTGATCCGGTTCCCGGACGTGCGCAGCGACGCCGCGTCCAGCACGATGACGGTCGGCATCTCCTTCTGCGCCATTTCCAGACCCTGCTTGCCAGAGTGGGCAATCTGCACCTGGTACTTCCGTCTGAGCGGCTCGGCGAACGACTCGCTGCTGTTGCGTGCACTCTCGATCAACAAGACTTTTGTCGTCTTCATGCATCCCCCCAACAGCAGGCTCGTGGCGCAGGCGGACACAGGCGCGATGGAGACGCCGGATCAGTCTTTAACATTCGCCTGTTGCCATTATAATGGCTGAGCCGCAGATGACAACAAATCGTGGCCCAGAGCGCGTGCGGCCCGCGCGTTGGCGCGACCCTGCGGCCCCTAACCCGCAGCCGCCGGCATGGGTGCGGCCACCAATGGGGGTCGAAGGTCCGGCGCACCGCCATATATAGCGCACAACCGGCCTCCTGGTTGTTCTGGTTGAACAGACGGTTTCTTAACACTCGGCAGATGAGATTCCTACTTTGGCTGGATGAAGCGGCGCGCCGAGGCGTCCGCCACGCTGTGCTCTGGCACCCGGCCAGGCAGATGGTCTCGTTTGCGCTATGATTGTGCGCAAGACTCTTGACGGCGCTGCCAGCACAGACTCTCGCCCGCGCTGGCCTCACGATGGAAAATCGGCATGGAAGGGGTTCCCCTGCACGTCTCGTCATGTGCGCAATCGGCGCACTTTCACAGCCTGGCCCAGACGATTGATGCGCAGCAGGTCATTCAGACTGCTGTGGCTATCCAGCAAATTCCCGCCCCAACTTTCGACGAACAGCGCCGTGCTGAGCACGTCCGCGACCGCTTCATCGCCGCTGGACTGCGCGACGTGAGTAGCGACGCGCTGCACAACGTGGTCGGTCGCTGGCCTGGCGCTGACCCCACCCGCCCGGCGTTGCTGGTCGCGGCGCACACCGACACAGTGTTCCCCGCCACCACTGACCTCACCGTTCGTGAAGCAGGCGGACGCCTGTACGGGCCGGGCCTGGGCGACAACAGTCTGGGCGTTGCGGCGCTGATCACGCTGGCTGAGCTGTTCGCCGCGCACGACATCCACCCCCCGGCAGACATCTGGTTCGCCGCCAACAGCCGCGAAGAAGGGCTGGGCAATCTCGACGGCATCCGCGCCATCTGGAATACGCTGGGGGCGCGCCTCGGCGCGGCCATCGTCATCGAGGGCATGGCCCTGGGGCGCGTGTATCACGCCGGGATCGCCGTGCGCCGGCTGCGCATTGTCTGCCGTGCCCCAGGCGGGCATAGCTGGCTGCACTTCGGCCAGCCGAGCGCCGTGCACGGGCTGATTGACCTGGGCGCGCGGATTCTGACGCTCACCCTGCCCCGCGAACCGCGCACCACGTTCAACATCGGCCTGATTCACGGCGGGCACTCCGTCAACAGCCTGGCCTGCGAAGCCGAGCTTTATCTCGATCTGCGCTCAGAAGACCCGGCCTGCTTGCAGACCCTGGAGCGCGCTGTCCGCGGGTGCATTGATGCAGCGGGGCAAGCCCCTCTGCTCACCTTTGCCACGACCGTCGTTGGCGACCGGCCCGCCGGTCAGATAGACCCTACACATCCGTTGGTGCAGATGGCCGGCGCGGCTCTCGAACTGGCGGGGATTCCAGCCCTCTACGAGCGCGGCAGCACCGACGCCAACGCCCTGCTCGCCAACGGCCTGCCCACAGTCACCGTCGGGGTCTCGCGCGGCGCGCACTCGCACCGCCAGGACGAATACATCGAAACCGCCCCCGTCGCCTCCGGCCTGTGGCAGCTTGCACTGCTCGTGCTGTCCGCCGCCGAATGGGACTTCCAGCGCGGGCCGTCGGGCGAATGATAGGTTGTCAGTGACCCGCTTGACGTGATCGATCAGCCTCACCCCCGCTCGGCCCACTGACGCGGGCACCGCCGCCCCTTCAGGTCTGTGCAAGACCTGTCAGTCGGTAGGGGTGCAGCAGAGCAGCCCCCCCGTAGGGGCGTATTGCAATACGCCCTACGACCTCACCTCGCTGGGTGTCAAGCGAGTCACTGACAACCTTTGCACACACCCACCCCTTCCCCGGTTGGTATTCCGGCGCGACGCTGCGTACAATAGGGGCGTTGCGCCTTCACGAACCGCCAGCCGTCGCGGGGAGCCGTGCATGTCCAACCAACTCCCAGGGCGTCGCACCGAGAGCCTGTTCGACAACCGCTACCGCTACGACCACATTTACCCGCGTGGCCGCTCCGGGGAGACTCTGCGCGCCTACGACACGCACGACAACGACCGCCCGGTGGTCATCAAGCGCCCCGCCCCGCAGGACGCGCCCCCCATGCGTGCCGGGCAGGAAGTCAGCATCCGCACGGAGCGCCACGCCTTGGAGCGGCTGGCCGGGCACCCTGTGCTCACCGAGCTACGCGGCTCCGGCACGTTTCGCGTCGGCGGGCACACGCACGAGTACATCGTCATGGACCTGGCCAGGGGCGAGATCGTCGAGAACATGGTGCTCGACCTGGCGGCCAGGGGTGCAACCCTGCCCGAACTGGAAATCCTGACCATTGTGGACAGCCTGCTCGACCTGCTGGCCCATGCCCACGACAGGCAGGTGGTCTACAACGATGTGGACGCCAAGCACCTGTTCTGGGATCGCGCCAGCTACCGGCTGAAGGTCATTGACTGGGGCAACGCGGTCTTCCTGGATGAGCCGGGCGCGCTGCCCACCGTCTCGCGCGCGACGGACATCTACCAGGTTGGGGAGCTTCTCACCTTCATTCTCACCGGCGGCAACCGCCTGGTTGTGGAGACCGGCGAAGACGGCGAGCATTTCTACGTCAACTTCGGCACAGACAGCGAGCGCATCTCGCCGCGCCTGCAGGCGATCATCACCCGCGCCGTGAACCCCGACCCGCGCCGGCGCTTCGGCACCATCCTGGAACTGCGTCACGCGCTCAACGAATACCGCCAGCCGCTGCTCAAGGCGCGTGATGAGATCGTCTCGCGCGTGCGCAAGCGCGTGCGCAGCACCGCCAGCGTCGAGGAACTCACTGCGCTTCGAGAGGAACTAGACGCTGCCCTGGAGATGGACCCCGGCTTCCCCGAAGCGGCGCGCCTGGCGAGCGAGATCCAGACCATCCTGCGCCAGATCAGCGTCCAGGCCGACCTGGACGCGATCCGCATCTATCTGGAAAGCGGCAACTGGCCGCGCGCCCTCTCGCTGCTCGATGATCTGCTGCCCAACGCCGACCCGACCCACGAGCCGCTCATCCGCTTCCTGATCGCGGCTTCGGCCACGCTGGACACCCTGGAGATCACCCCTCCGCCGACCGGCTTCTTGCAGGCACTGGACTTGCTCTTCAGCGGCGAAGCGCAGCGCGCCGGCCAGACGCTGCTCACCACGTCAGAAGTGCGCGTCAACGCGCGCCAGGCGCACTGGCTGCTGGCCGAGCAGCTTGCCGCGCATGTGCCCGAAGTCACCCTGCTGCGCCCGCACCTGTTCAAGCTGCGCCGTGACCTGGAGGGCGTGCCAGAGGGAGCCAACGCCCTGGCGCTCATCGCCAGCATCGAGGAGGCGCTTGCCCGCGCTCCCGTCCCCGGCCTGACCGGTCTGCACGTGCTCTACCGTCAGGTTGCCGCCGGGCTGGTTGACCTGGAACACGCCCTGGCTCCGCTCGACGGCGCTGTGGCCGATCACGTCTATGAGGCGGCGCTCGCCTCGGCCCGGCGCGCCTGCGCCGCCGCCGACGCGATTGTAGCCCTGCTGGAGAGCGTCGGCAGCAGCGTGTACAGCAACCCGGCCCAGGCCGGCGACGACCTCTACCGTGCCGCGTGCGTGGATCCCACCTCGCCCCATTTCGGCACGCTGCACGACTACTTCGACGAGGTGCACCAGGCCATCAACGCGCTGCGCCAGTTCCGCCCCCGCCCGGACGGGGCGAACCTCGCCGCCTGGTTCGCTGACGTAGAGCGGTTCCTGCGCCCTTATCTCGACGACCTGCCGGAACCCGCGCTGCACGACGCAGCGCGGGCCATCAGCGCCGCCGGCGAACGCTGGATCACTGTCATCAACTATCTGGCGTTGGGCCGCCGCCGCCCGTCCGTGCTCCTGCTGCGCGAAGCTGCCGAGAGCGTGCGCGCCGTCAACGAACACATCGCCGCCTGGTTCGGCGACCTGGCCAATCGCCTGCCGGATGCCCCCTTTGTGGAAAAGCTCAGCCCCAACCAGGCGCTCGCCGACGCGCTGATTGCCGGGTGGAGCGCCTGGGATCGCGGCGACGGACTGACCGCCGCCGATTGCGCTCGCACCGCCTACGACCTCGCCCAGACAGACGGCGAGCGACTGGCCGCCAACCGGCTGCGTCGCCTGGGGGAGTTGCTCGACCGCTGGCTGCGCGAAGGCAGCCTGCAGGAGGCTGAGCGCACCGACGAAATCGAGAGCGAGACGCTGGCCGTGCTGCTGAGCGACGAAGAGCACGAGCACCAGGCTTTCGCCGAGCAGATGCCCAGCACGACGCTCTACCTGCGGGCTATGGGGCGCGGCTTGATCGCCCACATCCAGCAGAGCAGCAGTGCCGGCTGGCGCGCGCTGTACCTGCATTACGTGCTGCGTGGCGCGCTCGCCCTGCAGGCCGGTGACCTGGACGAGGCGGAGTTCTGGCGCAGCGCTGCGCAGACCTGTCACGAGGGGGCGCGCACGCACATCGCCTTTCAGGTGCTCGACCGCGCCCTGACCGGTCGCCGCCTAGTGCACACTGCCCAGCAAGCCATGAACGCCGTCGCCCGCCCCGCCGACCTGGGCGCAGTGCGCAGCGCGCTCAACGCGCCGCTGGCCGCAGACATGCTGGCCGGAGCCGGGCGTGCCATTGAGTTGATCGAGGAGGCCCTGCGCAGTTGGTCGGATGGTGACTTCTACGCCACGCGCGGGGCGCTGGACGGCGCGCTGGAGCGACTTCAGAACGCGGCGAGCACGGCAGACCTGCGCATTGAGCCGTTCCTGACCTGGCTGAGCGGCCTGCGCGACGCAGCGGCTGAGTTGCAGCAGGTGCGGCTGAGCGTCGAGCAGAGTGCCGTCACCACCAGCGCAGAACCTGACCCGGCCCTGGCCGACGCGCTGGCTACTATTGTCCAGGTGACGCTGGACAGGCTCGGCCCCGACCACGCGCACCAGGTGCGCCAGTGGGAAGAGATGTACCGGGCGGTGCTGGACACCTACACCAGCCAGCGCCCCACCCGCCGCGAGAAGCTGGCCGCCTTCGACCGCCACTTCGCCTCGCTGTTCATCACCCGCCACCCGGCTTACCCGCTCTTCCGGCACTGGAAGTCGCTGGTCGAGCAGCTTCCGCCGGACGAAGCGGAAGATGACATGATCCACCTCGACGACCTCGCGCGCGAGATCGCCAGGGCCAGCGCGCCCGCCTACGTGGACGACGAGGAGGCTTCCGTCGAGGCGCGCGCGCCAGCCGCCCCCAGAAGGAAGTCCGTCGCCAAAGAGAGCAAGAAGGGCGACGACCGCGCCTGGAATCGCGTGATCCTCATCGCTGTCCTGCTGCTGGTCGCGGCCCTGGGCGTCGCCGTCGTGCGCAACCTGGGCAGCGAGGATCGCCCGGAGCCTACGTCCGCGCCAGAGCCGACCTCCGCCCTGGCGACGCTGCCCGCCATCGCGCCGCCCGACACGCCGCAGACCGAGGTTGCCGCGCAGGTCACCAGCGCCCCGTTGCCCACGTCCAGCCCTGTGCCGCCCTCGCCAACGCCGACCACGCCGCCGCCCACCGCAACACCCAGCGCCACCCCAACGACGGAAGTCACGGCCACCCCGGCGGTGGAGCCGACCGAGGAAGTCACGCCATCGCTCACGCCGACGCTGTTCGTGACCAGCACCCTGGTGCCCAGCCGCACCCCAGCGCCAGTCGTCGAGGCCGCGCCAGCCAGCACGGGTACACGCGGCGACCTGCTGGCCGGGCTGGCGAGCCTGCCAGCGGAGGGTCTGCCTGGGCCATCTGGCGCGCTGACGCCGAACGACGACGGCACGTGGACGCTCTCAGCGGCGGGCGACGCCGGGCAGACGCTCGTCGAGCTGTCGCCGGAGTTGCTCAGCGCCCTGTTTCAGCCTGGCGTCGCCAACACACTGCGCCGGGCGGATGCCATTCTGGAGCTTGTCAGTTACAATCAGGCCGCGATCAGCGATGGCGGCGTCGCCTTCGGGCTAGGCGCGACCAACGGACTCGGCCAGCAGACCATCGGCCAGGTTCAGCTTGTGGACACGGATTTCGTCAGCCTGGGGCTGAACCAGAACGGGCGGTTTCGCTCTTCGACCGAGTTCCCGCTGCAAGAGCCGCGCCTGACGCTCTCGGTGCGGCGCACCGATACCACCACGCTCAGCTTCTACGTCAACGACCGCTGGCTGGGCGATTCGGTGTTCCTATTCCCGCAGGGCGAGCCGGTGACGCTGCTGCTGTTCGCTGCCGGGCGCGATGTGGTGGTGCGGGTCCAGTCGTTTGTGCTGGACTACAGCCCGCGCGATGAGATACCCTGACAGCCTGACACATGGTGAGCAGTACTGAGCAAAGCAGACGTATCATGACAGAGTCCGCCCAGGCGCTCAGCGCCTGTTTCACGCTTGGCAACTACATAGATACCTACGCGCCCGGCCATTATGCCCGCGTCCTGGAAGGGACGGACGAGCGCAGCGGACAGCGCGTGGCCTTCAAGGTCATGCGCCCGGAGCATCTGTCCGACGACGGGACGCCGCGCTGGGAAGCCCGCGCCTTCGTCAACGAGGCCGATCTGCTCATCCGGCTGGCGGACACCGACGCGGTTGTGCGCTTTTACGACTGCGGCTATGTCTCGGCGCGGCGCGAGCGCCCCGATTCCGGGGAGATTCTCTCTCTGGGCACAGACGTGGCCGCCTTCCACGAGGCGCTCTACCCGGCGTTGGCCCAACGCTGGCGGCCCTATCTGGCCCTGGAGTTGCTGCCGCGCCACCACAATCTCTTCTACCTGATGAAGCCCAGTTCGGGCAATGGGCGACGCCGCCTGCCCACCGAAGAGGGCATTGACCTGACGCTGCAATTCGCCGACTTCCTGCGCGCGGCGCACGGTCAGCGCATCGTTTACCTCGATCACAAACTGGAGCACGTTTACTGGGACGGGCAGACACTGCGCATCATTGACCTGAATAGCTCGCAGCTGGTCGAAACGGGCACGCACACGCTCGACCAGTATTTCGCCCAGGACGTGCACAACCTGTGCGTGGGCATCCTTTACCCCGTCTTCACCGGCCTGTCGCCCAAGAAAGGCGCGCTGCGGCCCCAGCCAGCGTCGCAGGCAGAGGTCGAGCAGCGGTATGCCGATGTGGATCATCTGGATTTCGGCGTTGAGCCGACGCTCAGCCCGGCCCTGCAGACCCTCCTCCAGCAGGGCGCGCGCCAGGAGTTGGCGGACGTAGCCGCGCTGCGCGCCGGCATGGAGCGAGTCGCCGGGCGGCACGGCTGGGAACTGCCGGGCACGCACACCATCCCCGCCCTGCGCGACGCCCGTGAGCACATCCGCGCGGGCCTGGCCGAGCTACGCCAGAGTCAGGAGTCGCTGCGTCGCGCGCGCGAACTGCTGATGGAGGCCGTCATCCTCGACGACATCAACGAGGACGTTGAGGCCGAGTTGCGACGCCTGCTGGCGCAGATCAACGAGGCGCTCAACCACCGGGTGATCCCCTAGCGCCCCCAGCGAAGGAGACGTGATGGCCGATTTACGAGAACAACTCGAACGCCTACGCCTGCTGCTGGAGGCGCTGCCATCCAGCGCGACGGCCAGCGAGATCGCCCAGCTTGAGAGCGAGGCGCGGGCACTGCTCGCCCAGAGCAGGAACACCCAGTACGAGGCCGAGGCGCGCGAGCTTTTCGCCCAGCTTGCCCGGCACAGCGCCCCGCCCACGCCCGAAGCGGCCACTATTCGCGGGCTGCTGCGCCGCGCCCGCATCCGCATTGAGATCGCTGGCAGCGAAGACGACATTGACGAGGCGATTGACCTCCTGGCCGAGGCGCTCGACCTCGACCCGAACAATTCGGAGATTCACGAGCTGCTCATGGAGGCCGCCGAGCGCAGCCCGCACCTGGAGATGAAGGTGCAGGGTCTCCTGGAGCGGTACGGTATTGACCCTGGGGCTGTCGGCGCTCCTCCAACCGGCGCCCCCGCGCCCCCACGCGCTGAGCGCCCCGCGCCGCCGCCCCCGACGAGTTTCACCGACGAGGCGGCGGGAGGCGAGGCTCTTTCGCTGTCCGAAGTCTCCGAAGCGTACTACGCCGGCGACTACCAACGCGCCGTAGACCAGGCCAACCGTATCCTCGCCGCCGATCCGGGCAACGTCCAGGCGCGCGAGTACCGCCAGAAAGCGGAAGATAACCTGCTGCGCGGCGTGGTGCCCGACCACCGTATCCCCTTCGATGCGCGCATTGCCTACAACCGCGCCAACTCCCTGGTGCGCGCCGGCAACTACGACGAAGCCGAGCGCCTCTACCGCGAGGCGCGCGACCTGGCCACGCGCGCCGGGATCAGCAGTTGGCAGGATGTGGAGCAGGCCCTGCTCGACATCCAGGACCTGGCCCTGGCCCGCGAGCTTCTGGCTGAGGGCGACCGTCTGCTGGCCGCCGACGACTGGGAGACGGCGCTGCAAAAGTACGAGGGGGCGACGCGCGTCGTGCCCAACGACCCGCTGGCCCAGGAGCGCATCGAGTTGGTGCGCCGCGTTCGCCAGCAGTTCGACCAGGCGACCGTGCAGCTTAACATGAGCAGCGGCCCCCTGGCCGACCGCGCCCGCGAATTGCAGCAGTTGCTCAACACCCTGGCCGGATTGCGCCAGTTGCTGCCTGGCAGCGAGCGCCTCAAGAGCCTGACGCGCGAGGTTGAGGAGCGCATCGAGAACATCATCGCCCAGCTTTACACCCAGGCCCAGGGCGCGCTGACGCGCGTCGAAGCCGCGTCCGTGCTGGACGAGCGGCTGCGCCTGACGACGGAGGCCGTGCGCGCCCTGGAAGCAGCGGCGGACCTCGACCCGGCCAATGAGGACATCACCGGCCTGTTGCAGCGGGCGCGCCAGCGCGAAGCAGACATGGCCGAAGCCCGCCACCTCATCGAGCGCGCGTCAGCCCTCGTCGCTCAGAATTACGAGAACGAACTCAGTCAGGCGCGCACCATGCTCGCCGGGCTGCGCGGTTACGCGCAAGACCCGCGCTATCGCATGGTCGTGGCCGACCTGCTCGCCCGGCATCTAGAGCGCGCCGAAGCCGCCCTCGACGACCACGATCCGGCGACCGCCCAACGCTGGCTGGACACAGCCAAAGACGACCCGTTCCGCATCCTGGGCCGGCGCACCGACATCCTGCGCCTGGAGGCGGAAGTCCGCCAGATGCGGCGGCGGCAGTACGGCATCTACGCTATCAGCGCGG
Organism: uncultured Thermoflexus sp.; assembly: GCA_964396775.1. Classification (GTDB taxonomy): domain Bacteria; phylum Chloroflexota; class Anaerolineae; order Aggregatilineales; family Aggregatilineaceae; genus UBA2029. Next base: position 15,410 of record CAYNHD010000041.1, read on the forward strand.
TCATCATCCTGATCATTCTTGGCGCAGTGGCAGCAGCCACCGAACCTACCTGGCGACCGATCCTCGACCCGCCAACGCACACGCCCACCGCCACCGCGACGATCACGCCGACACCCACCGATACGCCGACTGTCACGCCGACACCGACCGCGACCGAGACGCCGAGCATCACGCCGACCCACACCTGGACGCCCACACCGACCGACACGCCGACGCCTACCTGGACGCCCACGCCCAGCGATACGCCAACCCATACCTGGACGCCGAGCATCACGCCGACGCCCACCGACACGCCCACGCCCACTGACACACCGACCCATACCTGGACGCCGAGCATCACGCCCACGCCGAGCGTCCTCTGCCTGGTCTTCGCCAGCAGCCAGGCGGTCAACGTGCGCGCCGAGCCAAGCCCGGTCGCCACGCGCATCTTCACCGTAGACCTGGGGCAGGCGCTGGAGGTGCTGGATCAGCAGCTTGGCCGCGACAACCAGCGTTGGTTCGAGGTGCGCTTCAAAGTGGGACAGTCAACCATTATCGGCTGGGTGCGCGCCGATCTGGTGCAGGAAGTGCCCGACGCGCCCTGCCCGGCGTTTGGGCCAGCGCCACGCCAGTAGAGTCTGACAGGAGATGCAAAACGGCCACGCCCGCGTGAGCGTGGCCGCCTGGTGGGTCGTACAAGACTCGAACTTGTGACCTCGTCGATGTCAACGACGCGCTCTAGCCAACTGAGCTAACGACCCGACGTGTTCCTAGTATAGCGAGGCCACGCCGTTTTGACAAGGGCCGAAGAACGGGGGAGTGGATAAAGTTAAGGACATACGAAATCTCGTAGGTGAGCGGTATA
>CAYNHD010000042.1:0-7014 GCA_964396775.1 uncultured Thermoflexus sp.
AGGTGGTAAAACCCTATGGCCGGATTTCGTAGCATAACCCTACGTCGGGTGACACAGAGCAGCGCCCCTACCGCCCCGACGCTACGAGCCAGGAATCGGCTGCGGCGCGCTCAGCGGCGCGAAGCTGAAGACCAGCTCGTAGCGCGTCGAGTATAGCACAACGCTGCCCTCGCTGTAGTTTTCCACGTTGAACGCCGGATTCTCGATGATGTAGTTCTGGTTGCCCTGGTTGCCTTTGAGCGGCCCCAGGTCAATCTCGTACTGCGGCACCTGGTTCAGTTCCTCTTTGGTTGCCGGGCGCGGGTAGGCGCTGAGCAACACGTGCATATCCGGCCCGTTGAGCGCGTCAAGGTTTTGCAGGCGCACCACCATCCGCCCGTCCGAAAGCTGGTAGAGGCTGGCTGTGCCCTGCGCCCCGCGCATGGAATCGAGGCGGACGAAGTTGCCCGTCAATAGCTCGCGCACCAGCGACGGGTTCGGGTCAATGGCGGGCAGGTTCGGCTCTTGGACATCGAGTGGCTCGGCCAGCCGGGCAGCCACCAGGTCAATGGCCATTTGCGGGCTGCGCTCGTAAAGCTGGGCGTACATGTCCTGCGCCTGGCTGGGCAACTGGTAGAAGGCATCGGGGAAGGGCGAAACTGCTTCCTGCTCGCGGATGTAGTCGGCGAACTGGTCGAGCCAGAGCGGTGAGGCCAGCAGCGCGGTCACGATCAGCGCGCCGACGAACAGAACGCCCCAGGCCGGTCGCGTATTCATGCACTCTCCCTGCGTGTGGCAGTGCGGGTATCTCGCCGGCGATCTTAACGGACGCGGCGCGTTTGGGCCACAAGCCGCGCGTGATGCAGGCCATTTCTGGGCTAGAACCCCACCGCAAGGCGCAGAGAGCGCAGAGAAGAGATCAGGGGAGACTTCCGAAGTCTTCGGAGGCTTCGGAAGTCTGTTTGGCCGGCTCTGCAGTTCCCAAAATGCGCGCCCCATCGTGAACGACACCCTGGACGAGGGGGTGCGTGCAAAACCTGTCAGGTAGGGCGTTGCTTTGCTGCGCCCCCATGTGCACCACCTTAAGGCTTCTGAGCGCGCGGTATGGGCGGAACGCCCCCTCCCCGGCCAAGCCAGGGAGGGGGAAGCCGTGCCCGCTGGCGGTCAAAGTCCCCCTCTCTAGCTCTGCTGGAGAGGGGGATTGAGGGGGAGAGGCGTGCGCAGCCAGGCTTAAGAGGCCGTTTGAAAAGGTCTGCAACCCCCACCCTCAATCCCTCCCCGCAGGCGGGGAGGGACTTCCAGAGCAGTCCTTTCTCCCTTCCCTCGCTTGCGGGGGAAGGGTCAGGGAGGGGGTCAAGATACCTCTCAAACGGCCTCTAGGTTGGTGCATGGGGGCGTTCGCACTACGCCCCTACGCGACCTCACCTTGCTGGCTGTCAAGCGAGTCACTGACAACCTTTGCACGCACCCTGGGTGAGCGATGAGGCGGGCATTTGACAGAAATAGAACGCCTGTGCTATTCTGTGTGTGCCAACGTCCGACCTCCGTATGCCTTCGCCGAGGTGATGCCGATGACCAAGCCACTTTTACAGACGCTTCCTCTCAGCGCCGCCCGCGCGCTGGCGCTGCACGCCCAGGGACTCACTGCGCCGGACGGGGCCGAGCCGCCGCCGACGCTGGACGCGCTCTACGAGACGGTTGCCCGGCTGGTCTGCGTGCAGATTGACACGCTGCACGTCGTCCGGCGCAGCCAATACCTGGTGCTGTGGAGCCGGCTGGGGGCCTACGACCCCGCCGACTTCGACCGCCTGATCTACGATCCCTCCCAGCGCCGCCTGTTCGAGTACTGGTACCACGCGGCGTCCATCATCCCGCTCAGCGAGTACCGCTACCGGCTGGAGACAGTGCGCCACTACCAGAACGGCGGCGGCTGGTGGCCGCAATGGGCCGAGCAGCCGGAGAATCGCCAGGTCATCGAGGGAGTGCGCGCCCGCCTGCTGGCGGAGGGGGCGCTGCGCGCCTCTGATTTTGAGCACGACGGGCCGCGCCGCGAGTCCTGGTGGGACTGGAAGCCGGCCAAGCGCGCCCTGGAATATCTCTACGACACCGGCGAAGTGATGATCGCTGATCGGGTCAACTTCCAGCGCGTCTACGACCTGCGCGAGCGCGTGCTGCCCGGCTGGGTGGATACCACGCCGCCGACCGCCGAGGAAACTCACCGCCACGTGCTGGCGCGTGCGGCGCGTGCTCTGGGCATTGCCAGGCCAGGGCAGATCGCCGACTACGCCTATATGAAGCGCGGCGACGCCGCTCCCGCCCTGGCTGCCCTGCGCAAGGCGGGCGTGCTGGTCGAGGTGACGGTGGAGACAGTTAACGGGGGTGCGGCGGAGTTCCTGGTGCACCGCGACGATCTATTGCTGGTGGAACAGGCGGCGGATGGGGCCATCGTCCCGGCGCGGACGACCTTTCTCAGCCCGTTCGACAGCCTCTTCTGGGGCAAAGGGCGCGACGCGCAGCTTTGGGGCTTCACCCACGTGCTCGAAGCGTACAAGCGCGCGCCCCAGCGCATCTGGGGCTACTTCTGCCTGCCGATCCTGCACCGCGACCGGCTGGTGGGTCGCTTCGACCCCAAGCTCGACCGCAAGACTAGGCGGTTGCGCCTGGAGGCGCTGCACCTGGAGCCGGGCGTCGCGCCGGACGACGCGCTGATCGGCGATGTCGCGGCGGCCATGCGTGACTTCATGGCCTGGCACAGCGCGACCGATCTGGTCATCGCGCGCAGCGCGCCGGACGGCTGGGGCGAGCGGCTGATCGCGCTCCTGTAGGCGGCACATACGAGGTTCGTAGGGGCGGGTTTACAAGCCCGCCCCTACACGATGCAGCAGAGCAGCACCCCTACGGCTCGTGCGTGGTGTCCGCGTCAAGGAGCGCCGGGCTACGTGGACAGGAACGAACAGACGCCCCGCAGGGCGTCTGTTACGTTGATCCTCAGGGACGGTCAGCGCGCTGGTTACTCGCCGAAGGCGAACGTGCTCACCAGTGCGTCGAGGCTGTCCAGCGATGGGCTGAAGTCGGACGGGCCGGCCGCGTTGAGGGTGGCGATCCCTTCGTTGAAGCTGGCAATCCACTGTTCTTGCGTCCAGTTGGCCCAGTCGAAATCGGTGGGCACTTCGTCCGGGAACAGGGGCGTGCTCACCTGCAGCGTGGCGGTCACGTAGCGGCTGCCATCGGCGCTGAGGCCCTGGAATGTCCAGAAGAAGTCGCGGCTGAGCAGTGGGGCCACGTCCTGGCGGTAGACGACGATGTAGCTGATGCCGCTGACGGCGGGCGTGTCCACGTACTGGGCGCGGGCGCGGATGAGCTGCCCCGCCGGTAGGATGGGCAGGAAGGGCAGCGTGTTCTCGGTGAGATTCTCGACGACGGCCATGTATGGGGTCAGGTCGGGGCGCTCAGCCAGCAGCGCCTTGAGTTCCTCGACCCGCTCCGGGTAGCCCTTATAGGCGGCCATGCCAGCGATCTCGTAGACGCGCACGCTGCCGATGACGGGCGGCGGCGCTTCGGGCATTGGGTCGCGCGAGACGTGCGATAGCTCGAATTGCAGGTGCGGGGCGTCCGCCCCGCCCGGCCTGATCTCCGGGGCGTCGCCCGGATAGTGCTGGATCGTGATGCGGCTGGCGACGGCATCATCGAAGCTGAAGCGGAAGCCGTCGAAGGAGACGGTATGCGTGCTGTCCTGCGCCAGTGCGGGTGTCGCGGCCAGCAGCAGGGCGATCACAACGAACAGACGGATGATGATGTTCATGGTACTGGTTTCCTCATGTCACTGAACTGCGATACGCACAGTTCAGGATAGAGGAAAACGTCTCCACATGGGTGACGGAAATCCCCCGCCGCCTGGACTGCTCCCCTACGGCCAACCGGCTGCCCGCCGCCGCTCAGGGCGCATCGTCCGGGGGGACGCCCAGGCTCGCCAGCCGCTCGCGGACGGTGCGCTCGTAGCCGATGTCTTTGGGCTGGTACCAGCCGGGCGGGGCCATATCCAGCGGCAGGTAGTGCTGGGCGACCCAGCCGCCGGGGTAGTCGTGCGGGTACTTGTACGCCCCGTGCTCTCCGGCGGACTCGGCCATCGTGCGCTGGTACTGCTCGCGCGTCTCGCCGTAGAACGTGTCCGACTTGTCGCGCAGGTAGGGCGGAACGTCACCCGGCCCCTGCTGCTCGATGTGACTGAGCGCCTTCCAGATCGCGCCGGCGCTGTTGCTCTTGGGCGCGGTCGCCAGGTAGAGGCAGGCGTGCGCCAGGAAGTAGTGTCCCTCTGGCATCCCCACCCATTCGAAAGCCTGCGCCGCCGCCGCGACGACGACCAGCGCCTGCGGGTCGGCCAGGCCGATGTCTTCGCTGGCCAGGATGAACATCCGCCGCAGCACAAAGCGCGGGTCTTCGCCCGCCAGCAACATCTTGGCCATCCAGTACAACGCGGCGTCGGGGTCGGAGCCGCGCACGCTCTTGATGAAGGCGCTGATCGTGTCGTAGTGCTCGTCGCCGCTCTTGTCGTAGCGCACGGCTCGCCGCTGGATGCTCTCCTCGGCCACTTCCAGGTCCACCAGGATCGCCCCGCCAGGGCCGGGGGGAGTCGTCTTGGCGGCGAGTTCCAGCGCGTTGAGCGCGCTGCGCGCGTCGCCGCCCGCCACGCGCGCCAGGTGTTGCGCCGCCTCGTCGGTCAGGCGGATGGGCAGGCGGCCCAGCCCGCGTTCGGCGTCTTCCAGGGCGTAGTTCAGAATGGTGATGATCTCATCTTCGCGCAGCGGCACCAGTTGGAAGACGCGGCTGCGGCTGAGCAGCGGGTTGACCAGCGAGAAGAAGGGGTTTTCCGTCGTGGAGCCGATCAGTACCACCGTCCCGTCCTCAACATAGGGCAGCAGGCCGTCCTGCTGAGCCTTGTTCCAGCGGTGAATCTCGTCAATGAACAGGACGGTGCCCTGGCCGTACATGCCCAGCCGCTCCTGGGCGGCGGCGATCAGCTCGCGTAGCTCCTTGACGCCGGAGGTGACCGCGTTCAGGCGGCTGAAGTGGCGGCGCGTGCGGTTGGCGATGATGTTGGCCAGCGTCGTCTTGCCGGTGCCGGGCGGCCCCCACAGAATGATGGACGTGAGCTGGTCGGCTTCGATGGCGCGGCGCAACAACCGCCCCGGCCCGATGATGTGATCCTGCCCGACGAACTCTTCGAGCGTTCGCGGGCGCATACGCTGGGCCAGCGGCCCGGTCAGGCGCTGCTGCTGCTGGCGACCGTAATCGAATAGGTCAGACATGGGGGGCCTCGCGGGAGTGAACGGCCGGCGGTTGGACTGCCTATTATAGCGCAGCCAGGCGCAGCGCGGGGTTGGCGAGTAGACCAGACTTCCGAAGTCTCACAGACTTCGGAAGTCTGACCCTGAGGGCAGCCGGGCCGGTTGCCAAGCGCCCTCGTTCAGGGTATCACTGAGCGCGCGGGGGAGACTCTCTGGCGACCTGTCCGTGAATTGCCAGGCGCAGCAGAGCAGCGCCCCTACGCGGGCGAATGTGCAGATGAAGGATGGGCGAATCATTGAACGGTCGGCCTGATCGCTCGCTGCGGGCGGGCGCTGCCCAGGTGCTCACCGGGCGGACGACCAAAGCACGTCTGATTCGCGGCACGGGCGGCACGTTCGTGCTGCGCCTGACCAACATGGCCCTCAAGTTCGTCACCAGCCTGGTGCTGGCGCGGCTGCTTGGCGCGGGGCATTACGGCGTCTTCAACTTCGCCCAGGCGTGGATTCTGCTGCTGATCATCCCCGCGACCGCTGGCTTCGACCGCCTGCTGATCCGCGACCTCTCGACCTATCTGACGGCAGGCGCGTGGCCGGCCATGCGCGGCCTGCTGCGCTTCGCCACACGCTGGGCGCTGATCCTCTCGGCGGGGCTGGTCGTGCTGGGACTGGCGGCAGCGTGGCTCACCTACACGCTGACCGGGCGACCGGCCTTGCTCAACGCGGAACAGGCGGGCCTATCGCGGGCCGCGCTGATCACGCTGGCGGTGGCCCTGCTGGTGTTGCCGCCCCGCGCCGTGACTCTCATCCAGCAATCGGCCATGCAAGGGCTGCGCCATGTCGTGCTCGGCCAGGTGCCGGACCAGGTGCTCCAGCCGGCGCTGTTTCTGGTGGCGGTGAGCATTGCCTATCTTGTCGGGCGCGCGGTTGCCTCCGCTCAGGTGGCGATGGCTCTCTTCGTAACAGCGACACTGCTCGCGCTGGCGTTCAGCGCGTGGCAATTGCGCGGGGCATTGCCCCCGGCGGTACGCGCCGCCGCACCCGTCAGCGAGGGGCGGGCCTGGCTGTCCAGCGCCATCCCCTTCGCGCTGACGCAGGGTCTGATCGTGCTCAACGTGCAGGTGGACTCGCTGATGCTCGGCGCGCTGGACAGCGCCGAGGCGGTCGCCTATTACACTGTGACGCAACGCCTGACCATGCTGATCACGCTGCCGCTGATCTCGGTCGGCGTGGCCCTGGCTCCGCACATCGCCAGCCTGCACGCGGCGGGCCAGCGCCGTGAGCTGCAGCGCGCGGTGACAGGCAGCACGCGGCTGGCGCTCGGCGCGGCGCTACCGGTCACGCTGCTGTATATCATCGCCGGGACGTTCTTCCTGGGGCTGTTTGGGGCGGAGTACCGCATCGCGCGGACGGCGCTGTCTATCTTCAGCCTGGGCCAGCTTGTCAATGCGGCGACCGGGCCGGTCGGCCCGCTGCTGCTGATGACCGGGCACGAGCGCGCGGCTACGCTGACGACGGGGCTGGGTGTAGCGCTGCACGTCGCGCTCAACGCGCTGCTTATCCCCCTGTGGAGCATCGAGGGGGCGGCACTGGCGGGGGGGATCAGCATCGCCGCCGCCAACCTGACGCTGGCCGCGCTCGCCTGGCGGCGGCTGCGCATCAACACGCTGCCCGTTGGTGGTTAGTGATCAGTCGTCAGTGATCAGTCGTCGGTGTTTGGTGTTCGGTTGTTGGTTCATGGTTATTGGTTGTT
>CAYNHD010000042.1:7114-16055 GCA_964396775.1 uncultured Thermoflexus sp.
CCTCAAATCTGCGAGTCACTGATCACCGAAAACTGATCACTGACCACCAATAACCAATAACCAAAAACCAACCACCAACCACCAACCACCCCCTCACACAGCGCGCGAAGACGGGCGCGGGGTAGGGGCCGGTGTTGCTGGCAGCCAGCGCCCTACTACGAAAGCCATCGCCAGGAAGACGAGGCCCCCGGTGACGTAGATGCTGCGCAGGCCAAGCATCATGGCCAGCCCCGCGCCGATCATCGGCGCGGCGGCGCGCCCGGCGGAGATGATCGCCGCTTCCAGCCCGTAGACAGCCCCTTCCTCGCCTGGATCGGTGTGCGTGGCAAGCAGCGCGCTGAGCGTGGGCAGTAGCCCGCCCGCCGCTGCGCCCGTTGCCGTGAAGAGAATGGCCATCTGCCAGACGGACGTGACCAGTCCCAGCGGGATGTAGAACAGCCCGGCGATGATGGCAATGGTGACCAGGAGACGGCGGTGACCCAGGCGGTCGCCAAGCTGCCCCAGGTAGATCGCACCGACTGTCCCCGCTGCCCCCGAAAGGGCCAGCAGCACCCCGGTGATGGTGGCTGTCTGGCCTTCGCCCCCCGTCAACTCCAGGACGAACAGGGCGGTGAACGGCTCGATCATCGTGCGGGATAGCGTGGTCAGGAGTCGCGCCAGGAAAGTCAGGCGCACCGCCTGCACGCTGAACACATGTGCCCAGGCCGCCAGGAAGCCATTATGCCCACCCGCAGGGCGCGGAACCGGCTCGAAGTGCTCATGGACGCCCCACCAGGCTAGCCCGCCAGCCAGAGCCAGCAGCGCGGCGGTGGCGACGAACGACGCGCGGAAGCTGAAGGTATCGGCGACGTACCCGCCGAACAGCGGCCCCGCCGAGATGCCACCCCACAGCCCGACCTGCAACAGGCCGAGCGCATAGCCCATGCGCTCGCGCGGGACGCTGGCCGCGACCAGCGCGGTCAGCGCGGAGAACACTCCTGTGACCAGCCCCTGGATGGTGCGCAGGACGACCAACTGCTCCGCCGAAGTGACGAAGCCCATCAGCAGGATGATAAGCGCGCCGCCCCAGGTTGCGCGCAGCACCATCATCTTGCGCCCGTGCCGGTCGGCCAGCGCGCCCCAGATGGGCGCGGCCAGCATCATGGCGAAGGCCTGCGCCGAGAAAACGAGACCGGCCATCAGCTCGATGCCCAGGCCGGTGGTGGAGCCTAATTCCTCCACGTACAGCGGCAGGAACGTGAAGATGCTCGACATACCCACCGCGGAGACGAATTGTACGAACGCCAGGACGTGCAGCGTGCGCTTCCAGGCGTGTTGGTCGTCCATGATCTCCCCAGGCTGATGCGTGGCGGCACCCACGCGCCGCTCTCGATGGGGGGATGATAACGCCGCATGAAAGAGCGCACAAGGCCGCGCGGACGGCAGGAGCGGCAATGGGGATCAGCAGGACGCAGCCAGGCTGCCGGACGAGGGGTTCGATGGGCGCAGAGGGGGTGGGCTGGCGGCTTGCGCTTGAGCCGCAGCCAACCGACCTACCAGAATACCGTCTCCAATCCCTCAATTTGCTCGAAATGGGTATCACGAGTAACAACTTTCAGGTCGTGCTGTATCGCCGTCGCTGCAATCCAGATGTCGTTCTCAGGTAACGGGCGTCCTTTCAAATGCAGTTGATGCTTGATCTCGCCATATCTGCGAGCTATTCCGCTGTCGCATCCCAGGACAACAACGCTGGCTGCAAATTCGTCAACTGTGGCCAGATTCTCCCTCAGCCGCGTTGACTTGTGTGCTCCAAAATACAGCTCGCCGATTACTATCGCAGGGACAAAGACCTCGTCAGCCTCAACCAGCCTTTCTTGTACAGACACTTCATTTGCGAACAAGGCGATGATGATATTGGTATCCAGCAGGTATTTACCATTCATCCGCATCCACTCGTTCACAATGCTGTTCGATGGCCGCTCTCATTGCTTCTACATCGTCAGGTGGCACTGTGCCTGCAAAGCGAAGTAACTGTTGACCAGGCACACCACGAGGAGTGGAAAGAGCCAGCGCGCGCGCGAATTCCAGCACGCGCCACTGAGCTTCCTGGGGCAAGGATTTCAGTTGTTCGATCACCCTGTCCGCAATGGAGACATTCACGCTACACCTCCTGACATCCTATAGGCAAGAAGTCTGCCATAGGCTGGTACAACGGCAAAGATGCTGTGCCCGCCTTACTGGCCCTGTATCCTGCGGGTCAGGCGGGCATGGGGCGACCTGATACTCTATCCGGGCCGGTGAGGTGACTCGCTGTGAGGCGTCGAGGATTTCCAGCGATACCAGATTGCCGGACGCATCGTAATCCAGAATCACCCCTGGCTTGTCTTCGTCGCTTTCCGCCACGGGGGTCTCGGCAAAGATAATGGTGAGCGTGTCCGTCTCGCGGTCATAGGTGATTTTCATGCTTCAGTTCTCCCTGTCTTATAGGATTGTATCCCTTTCCGTTGCGGCCACACAACAGGTTAAAGAAAACCGCTACTGCGCCTGCCGGGCCTCTTCATAGGCGGCGATTGCGCCTTCTTGCGCCGGGGGGAGCAGCGTCCGTCGGAATTAGGGTGAACATCGCTGAAGGCAAGGGATCGCGCTTCAGCCGCACGCTGAGCGAAACGCAATAGTGCTAGTGCAGCACGGCGGAAATGAGTGCGCGGTTTGGCCTGGTTTACCCCTATCCCCCCGGCCCCCTTTCCCCGTAAACGGAGCAAGGGGGAGCAGACTCCAGTCCCTCCCTGCTGGCGGGGAGGGATTTAGGGTGGGGTAAACCAGCGCACAGCCGGTGATGGACTTCCGCCAACGCGCACTAGAACCAAACACTGATTGAGCGGGCTTTGGGTTACTCACAGCAGCTTCAAGAAATCGTCCGCGTTCAGTCGCGCTTGCTTCAAGATGTGCGCCAGCGTAGAGCGTTTGACTGGGCGATGCGCTGGCACTGTTACCTTGAGCACTTCATTTCCGATGCGTTTTTGTAAGCGAACGTGGCTGCCACGCTGGCGTACCACAGTCCAGCCGTCCCTTTGCAGGGCGCGGATGATCTGGTGATACGGCAAGCTGGGCATTTTGCTCACAATTCGATTTCCTGCACCAACGCGGTTTCTTCTAGGACCAGATCATCGTCTACCGGTTCAAGATACAGCTCAATCGCCTCCCGGATGTTGTTCAGGGCTTCCTCCACCGTCTCCCCCTCACTGATACAGCCGGGCAGAGAGGGGACATAGATGGTGTATCCACCTTCCTCGCTGGCTTCGAGCACAACTTTGAGACGCATGGGTTCTCTCCTTCCGGCAACTCACCGTAACTCGTGTATACCATGAAAGAGGACACCCTACCAGTTATTAGTCCGTCTGTGGCTCAAAGGCTCTTGCTCAGCAAGAGAGGTGTTACTGCGTCTGCCGGGCCTCCTCGTAGGCGGCGATCTCCGCTTCCAGCGCCGGCGGAAATAGCGTGCGCCGGAACAGGGCGATCATCACCAGGCCGAGCAGTACGCCTACCCACAACTGGAAGAGCGCGATCAGAAAGGTGGCCGTGCCCGCGTCCGGCTTGGACAGGGCGAGGATGGCCGTCAGCAGGGGGCCAATGGTCAGCTCGCGCCCGCCCGCGCCGCCCGGCAGCGCCGACAGCGAAGCGACGATCACCGAGAAGCTGAGGATGAACGTCGCCTGGGCGAAGAGCGTCCACGACGGCTCCAGGCCCAGCCCGATCAGCAGCAGGGTGAAGCCGAGGCTGTCTGTGGCGTAGGCGGCCAGCCCGACCAGCGTCATAGGAAGGAGATGGCGCAGCTTGATCAGGTCGTAGCTGGACTCGTACAGGGTGCGCAGCGCGCCGTGCACACGCCGCACGCCCGGCCAGCGCGCGATCAGACTGAGCACCCGGTCAGCCAGCGCGCGGCTCTGGATCAGCACCATGCCCGCGCCCAACGCCAGCGACACGCCGACCAGCACCGCGCGCACGGTGCCCAGCGGCACGCCCTCCACGTCCACCGCGCTGCCAGCGGCGAGCATGGCGACCGTCGTCAGCGGGATCACGGCCAGGCCGTCTACCAGCCGCTCCAGAAAAACGACCGGCGCTGCCCGCGAGAATTCCACCCCGCTCAGGTTCTTGAGCACCAGCGCCTTGAGCACTTCGGCCAGCTTGCCGGGGCTGATCGAGAGGGCCAGCCCGGACAGCCACAGCACGGCGCTGTCCCGCTCGCGGATGGCGGGCGCAGCTGGGTTGGGCGGGGGCGGGGCGGCCAGCCTGCGCAGCGTCCGCACGCCGATCACGCCCAGGAAGTAGCGCCACTCGAAGTAGCGCAGCGCCCAGTTAACGCACTTGAGCAGCAGCACGGGGACGAGCAGCCACAGCGGGAAGTCGCCCAGGTTCTCGGCCAGGGCGTCCGCGCCGGTGATGGCGACGACGGCGATGAGCACAACGGTGATGAACAGCAGTCCGGCGAGGATCTGGCGGCGGTAGCGGCGCATGGGGATGACCTCAGTGCAGCGCGGATTCCGGCTCGGTAGCCGTGCCCGGCGTGGGCACGGGCAGTGGCGGGGCGATGACCGCTTTGGCGAGGATGCCCAGGGCCAGCTCAGCCGCCACCCACACGAAACGGTGCACCGCCGCGTAGATCAGCGCATCGGGCGCAGCGAGCAAGGGGACGAGCAGCGCGGCCATGACCGTCTCGCGCACGCCGATGCCGCCCGGCGCGAACACGGCCACGTAGCCGACCACCCAACTGAGGCAGAACGCGCCAATCGCCAGCGCGACAGACCCCCACCCGCTGACGCCGGGCAGGATGATCCACAGGCTGATCCCCACCAGCGCCCAGACCGCCGCCTGGAGCGCCAGCCCGCTCAGGCCCGCCCGCCAGCTTCGCACGCCGCCGAAGCGCAGCCTGATCAGCCACAGCAGTGCCCACCACACGGCGAGCAGCCCGGCGGCGGCGATCCCCGCCCGCGCGCCGGACAGGTAGTAAGTGAGTGTCCCGATCAGCCCGGCCAGGAACGCCGACAGCACCAGCCACAGGTTCTCCACGACCATCGCCCGCGTCACGGCGCGCAGCGGCAGGCCGTCGGCGTGGTAGAAGCCCGCCCGCCCCACAAAATGCCAGATGCCGCCTGGCAGGTACTTGGCGAGCTGACTCAGCGCGTTGATGGCGAACATACGCCGGTAGCCGATACGGTGCCCGGCCAGGGCCACCGACCGCTGCGAGACGATGACCAGCAGCAGCTTGGAGGCAATCAGGCAGGCGGCGGCCAGCGCCAGCCGCGCCGGGGAGATGGCGCGCAGTTGCGGGCCGATCTCGTCCCAGTGCGCCCACAGGTAGCGGACGACCGCCCCCGCCACCAGGACGAGCCACAGCCACTTGGCGATGCGGATCAGGCGGGCGGTCACGTGAGCAGCGCGTCCAGGCTGGCGAACTGGGCCGCCGCTGACGCCTGCACCGGCTCCAGCGCCGCCGTGATCTGCGCGCGCAGGGCGGCGCGCTCGTCCAGCAGGGCGCGCACCAGGGCGGGGATGTCGGCGTGCGGGTCGGCGAAGTCTACCGCGAAGCGTTCGATGCCGAACTCGGCCAGCACTTCGGCGTATTTGTGGCTCCAGCCGATGACCACCGGCGGGACGCCCAGCGTCAGCGCCGAGACCATGGCGTGGAAGCGCGAGGTCAGCACGGCGTCGCACAGGGCGAACAGGCGGCGGCTGCCCGCCGTGTTGAGGTCGTAGTCCACCACGTCCACCGTCACGCCGAGCGCATCGGGCAGGTCGCGGGCCAGGCGCTCGCGCAGCGCGGCGATGGCCGGCAGGTCGTTGTTGGCGAAGGAGTCCGATCCCTGGCGGGTGGCGTTGGGCACGACGACGAAATGGACCTCCGGCCCGCCCAGGTCGCGCACCAGCCCGGCGAAGACGCCCGGATAGTCGCCGCCCTCTTTGGCCGTCTTGCTGTGCACGAGCGAGCTAGGGACCAGCCCGATGATCGTCCGGCCCGCCGCGCGCAGCCCTGCCAGCTTGGCCGCCAGGGCGTCTACGCGGTCTTCGTTCTCGGCGGTCAGGCTGTATTCCGGCTGGTACAGAAAGGCGATGTCGGCGGCCTGTTCCCACTTGCTGGCGGGCAGGCCCAGGTCGCGCAGGTGTTCGGCGGTGACCGCCCCGCGCGCGTAGATGCGCCGGCAGCGCGGCAGGAACAGCCGGGCGCTCAGGCGGGTCAGGGGATTCTTGAACGGGCCGAGCGCCTGGGCCAGCTTGATCACCGGTACGCCGAGCAGCATGGCTGGCCAGATGAGCAGGATGTTAAAGGGCAGGAACTTCTCGCGCCCGTCGGCGAAGGAGATGCCGCTGATGTCCAGCAGGGCGTTGCAGCGGCGCAGCGCGCGGGCCGGGTGCGGCAGCAGGCGGTCGGGCCAGCGCAGGCGCAGCAGCCCGGCCAGCCAGATCAGCACGGCGAAGGGGAAGGTGCGCAGCACCAGGTCTTTGGGCCGCGCGCCGATGACGGTGATCCGCGAGTCCTGCACCAGGGCGCGGTCGCGCCTGGGGAAGTAGGAGAAGAGGATGATCTGCGCGTCTGGGCGGCGGGCGCGCACCTGGCCGATGGTTGTGACGAGCATGGCCTCGGCCCCGCGATTGCCCCACAGCGTGGCGCCGGTGATGGCGACAGTCGGTTCGCTGCCCATGCTACAGGCTCTCCAACCCTTTCAGCAGATAGAGATAGAGACGGATCACCGGGCGCGGCGCGCGCAGGATGACCGCCCGCCCGATGCGCGTGCGCGAGACGCGCTCGTTGAGCAGGGCGATGAAGGCGATGGCGTAGTCCACCGGGCGCACGCGGGCATCCGTGCGGTCTTTGATGCGCACGCCGAAGAGCCGCCCCACACGCGCCCGCGAGGTGACGTTGTAGTGGAAGGGGGCCGTGCGCGCCTGGCCGTTGGCGATCTCGTCTACCGGCTCCTGGCCCCCGACCAGCGCCCCATCGCGCAGCGCCGCCGCGATCAGCGCGCTGCCGGCGGACGTGCGCGCGATCAGCGCCGTGTGCTTGATTGGGTTGGCCTTCATGCGCGGCGACCAGATGTCTCCGGCGGAGATGTCGCAGTGGTAGCCGAAATGGTCGAAGCAGTGGTGGCACTTGGGCTGGGCGAAGAAGTACAGGTTGCGGTAGTCGGAGAAGGTCTCGAACGGCTTGACGACCTGCGCTCCGTCGGCGAAAGTGGCTTCCAGGTTGCCGCGCCAGTGACCGGTGCGCCAGCGGTAGTCCGTCAGTGGGCCGCGCCCCCGGCCCAGCCTGTCCACGATGGCGTCGGTGAGAACTGGCTCGGAGTTGTGCCCGCAGAACAGGGTGATCACCAGGGCGATCTTGGCGTCGAGCGCCGGGTTTTTGGCCCGCGTGCGCTGGAGGATGGTCGCGTCGCAAGGCAGGGCGACGACTGCCAGCCGCCCGTCGAAGGCTTCGATCAGCGGCAGGGCGTCGTTGCTGAAGTAGACCGCTGCGTACTTGCTGCCTTGCGCGGCCATGATCGCGTCGCGGGTGCGGGCGATGGCGAACTCCGGGCGCGGCTTGCCGTCGCGGAGCACCGTCTGGCAGACCAGCGCGCCGTCAATCTGCCTGCTCTCCAGCAGGTAGATCAGCAGCGCCGAGACGCTCCCGCCGGAGGCGGCGTTGGCGCGCACGACGTCGTCGGCGGCGTAGGTGAAGTAGCACCCCTCGTAGTCGCCGACGTAGCGCCGCAACTGGTCGGGCGTGAAGCTCTTGTGCCAGATGGCCTGGCGGAGGCGCTTGATCATGGTGTGTCACCACTCCTCTCCATCGCCACGTCTGCGCTGGTTTTCTCGCGCCCCGCATCGGGAGCGCGCAGCACCGTTCGCGTGATGCGCAGCGGGTCTTCCTGGCGCTGCACGACCGAGACGACCAGCTCGGCCAGCAGCCCGATGGTGCCCAATTGCACGCCCATCACCATGAGCAGCACGCCCAGCGTGAGCAGCGGGCGCTGGCTGAGCGGGCGCATCCCCTGGAACCACTCAATGGACAGGTAGGCGTTGACCAGGAACCCGGCCAGCAGCAGCAGCAGCCCCGCCCCGCCGAAGAGGTGCAGCGGGCGGTAGCGGAAGTTGTTCAGAAAAAGCACGGTCAGCAAGTCCAGCCCGCCGCGCAGCAGGCGGCCCGGCCCGTACTTGGAGCGCCCGAAGCGCCGCTTGTGGTGCACGACGGGAATCTCGGTCACTCGAAAGCCGTTGTAATGGGCCAGGATGGGGATGTAGCGGTGCAGATCGCCGTAGAGGTGCAGTTCGTGCACCGCTTCGGCGCGGTAGGCCTTCAGCCCGCAGTTCATGTCGTGCAGGCGCAGGCCAGTCATCCAGGCGGTGACGTGGTTGGCGATCCACGACGGGACGCGCTTGGAGAGCGGGTCCTGGCGCTGGAACTTCCAGCCGCTCACCACGTCGTAGCCCTCGTCCAGCTTGGCCAGCAGGTTGGGGATTTCGTTCGGATCGTCCTGCAGATCGGCGTCCATAGTGATGAGGATCGCGCCGCGCGCCAGGGCGAAGCCGGTGTTGAGGGCCAGGCTCTTGCCGGAATTGCGCCGCTGCTCGGCCACCACGACGTGGGAATCTGCCGCCTGCAGGGCGCGCAGCGCGTCGCGCGTGCCGTCCGTGCTGCCGTCGTCCACGAAGACGACTTCCCAGGCCAGGCCCAGCGGCTCGACGGCGGCGCGAATCTGCTCGTGCAGCGGCAGCACGCTCTCGGCTTCGTTGTAGGCGGGCACGACGATGGACAGGTCGAGCGACTTGGCGGGCGGGTGCTCCATCCCGGTTCCCCCTCATGGGCGCGTGATTGCGAACGCGCGTGATTGTAGCAGGGCGGGCAGGCCGCGCCAATGTTCTGGGCACAGGCAGGGTCCACGAACAAGTTGTTGGGCGATTGCCAGAACGCCCCTATCCCCCGGCC
>CAYNHD010000043.1:0-15958 GCA_964396775.1 uncultured Thermoflexus sp.
GAGGTTGTGGAAATTGGCTAGCCCTCGCTCATTTGTTCAAGTGTCCGGTAGCTAGTCAGTGATCAGTGATCGGTTTCGGTTATCGGTTGTCAGTGGCCAGTTCTCCTGCTTCCCAAAGGAGGGCGCATCGCAAGACGCCCCTACTGGCAGCGTCAAGGTATCGAGTCACTGCCGGAACGCCCCTATCCCCCGACCCCTTCCCCCAGCCGAGCCAGGGGAAGGGGTGAATCGCCTGCCGGGTTTTCTTCCTCTCTGATCACTGAACACTGATCACCGAACTGATCACTGACAACTCTCTACTCGCGGATCGTCAGTCCCGTCGGCGTCCCGACGATGAACTGGTGCTTGTTGTATGGCATGGGGATGCCGCCGCCCCAGCCGCCGGGCGTGAACGTCCAGTTGTCGAACACGGCGGCGTTGAAGACAACCACACGCGCCGTGTAGTAGAGCGCCAGCACGGGCAGGTCTTCGGCCAGGATGGTCTGCATTTCGTTGACGGCCTCTCGGCGCGCCTGCGCATCGGTCATGCCAAGCTGCGCGTCCGCCAGCGCGTCGAAGTCCGGGTTGCTGTAGCCCAGCGCGCGCGCGAATCCGCGCAGCGGGCTGCTGGTGGCGAAGCTGCGCCGCAGTTGATCCGGGTCGCCGCCCAGCCCCCCAAAGCCCACGACAGCCATCTCGTAATTGCCCTCGGCAGTGGCCGCATCCATCGTCGCCTGATCCATGACGACATGCTCAACCGGAATGCCCACCTCGCGCAGGCCGCTCTCGACGATCTCCACCACGCGCGGCGAGGCCATGATCCAGTCGGTTGAGTAGGCCAGCTTGAGCGGCGTGCCGTCGTAGCCGGCCTCGGCCAGCAGCGCCCGCGCCCGCTCCAGATCGTGGGCGTAGTCGGGCACGTCCGGGTTGTAGAACGGGTTGGCAGGCGGCAGGAAGCCGGGGCTGCCCGCTTCGCCGAAGCCGAACAGCACGCGCTCGACCAGCGCCGCCCGGTCCACAGCGTGGGCGATGGCCCGCCGGACGCGCACATCGCGCAGCGGCGTGTCCTGCTCCAGGTTGAAATAGAGGAACATGCCCCACTCGCCCGGCGCGAAGCCCACTTTGTAGGGCGCGTCGGCGAAGGGGGCCAGCATCTCCTCGGTCACGCCGCCGAATTGGTCGAAGGCGGCGATGTCGCCGTTGAGCAGGGCCAGGTAATTGTCACTGGTGGGCACGAACTCGATGCGCTGCACATACGGATCGCCCAGGAAGAAGTCCGGGTTGGCCTCGAACAGGTACGCGCCCTCGGCCTGGCTGTACTCAATCAGGCGATACGCGCCGGTGCCGGTGAATGCTCCTTCGCCCGTGTAGGTCTTGGGGTCGGTTATGTTCTCCCAGACGTGGCGGGGGAAGATGAGCAGGGCTTCGGCAGTGGTTTGCAGGAAGGGCGCGAAGGGCTGCTTGAGGGTGATCGCCACCTGGTGCTCGCTCACCTGGGCGGCAGAGGCGATCTGATCGATCTGGGCCATGAACCAGGCTGTGCCGGGGTGATCCAGGTAATACTGGATGGAGAAGGCCACGTCGTCAGCGGTGAAGGGCGTCCCGTCCTGCCAGCGCACATCCTCGCGCAGGGTGAATGTCCAGGTCAGCCCGTCAGCAGACAGGCTCCAGTCTGTCGCCAGCCAGGGAATGGTCTCGCCGCTGGCGTCGCGCCAGACAAGCGTATCGAAGATGAGCGAGGCGCGCAGGTAGCCCGGCCCCCGGTTGAAGCCGAAGGGCGACGGGTGGCCCCAGTAGCCACCGCTGGGCAGGCGCAGCACCGCGACCTTCTCGGACGCGGGGGCAGCGGCGGCCCGGTAGGCTGCGCCCGGCGGCACCAACCCGGCCAGCAGCAGGACGATCAGCAGGACGCTCAAGGCGGCGGCGCGGAAGGTTTGCGAGTGGATCATGGATGTGCTCCTCATAAGCTGATGCTGAAACCAGACTGAGACAGAGAAACGAACTGTTCGTTCCCGCCTGCAACCTCACCCCCTGGCCCCCTCTCCGCTGGCGGAGAGGGGGAAGTTGAGCGCAGCGAAACGGGGGCGAGGTAAAGTCACCGGCAATCAAGGCATGTTAAAGCGTCGCGCAGCAACAGGCCGCGCGCTCAAGGCCGGTCCCCGTTGCTGCTCGCCGCATACCAGTCAAACGATGGCGCGGCTCCCAGCAGCGCGCGCGTGTACTCGTGCTGCGGCTGAGCGATCACCCGGCTGGACGGCCCGCCCTCGATGATCTGGCCGTCGCGCATGACCAGGATGCGGTCGGCCACCTTGCGCACCAGCGCCAGGTCGTGCGAAATGAGCAGCAGGCCCATGCCGCGCTCGTTCTGGATGGCTTTGAGCAGGGTGATCAGCTTGGCCTGCTCGCTGGCGTCCAGCATGGAGACCGGCTCATCAGCGACGATCAGCTTCGGCTCCAGCACGAGCGCGCGGGCGATGACCACCCGCTGCAACTGGCCACCGCTCAATTCGTGCGGGTGGCGCGCCAGAAAGCCCTCCAGGGTGGGCAGGCCCACCGCCGCCAGCGCCTCACGCGCCTGCTCGCGGCGCTCGGCGGGGGTGCCCGTCCCCTGCACGTCGAGCGGTTCGCACACGATCTGGCCCACGCTCAGGTAGGGACTCACACTATCGAACGGGTCTTGCGGGATCAGTTGGATGCGGCGGCGCAGGTGCTTGGAAGCGGAGCCGTTGTTCAGGACGAGGGGGTTTCCCTCGAAGACAATCGAGCCGGATTCCGGGCCGAGCAGCCCCACCAGCAGCCGGCCCAGCGTGCTCTTGCCGCTGCCGGTCTCGCCCACCAATCCGACGACTTCGCCTTCGTACACTTCCAGCGACACGTCGCGCACGGCCTCGACGTTCTGCGCCGGGCCGAGGTGCCCGTTGGTGGAGAAAGTCTTGCGCAGACCCTCGGCGCGCAGCAGGGCACGCAGCCCCCCCAGGTGACAGGCCAGCCGCCGCCCGCCGTGCAGTTGCAGTGGCGGCTCGACGCGGCGGCACTCGTCCACCGCCTGGGTGCAGCGCGGGTGGAAGCGGCAGCCCGCCGGTGGGTGCGCGGGGTCGGGCATCTGCCCGCGAATCCCGCTCAGGTCGCGCGCCGTGCTCATGTCCGGGTAGGCGTTGAGCAGCCCCCAGGTGTAGGGGTGGCGCGGCGCGCTCAGCACGTCGCGGGTCGCTCCCACTTCGGCCAGCTTGCCCGCGTAGAGCACGGCGACCTGCTCGGCTAGTTGGGAGACGGCGGCGAGATCATGCGAGATCAGCAGCAGGGCCGTGCCGCGCTGGGTGCGGATGTCGCGCAGCAGGGCGATCACCTGGGCGCGCGAGAGCATGTCCTGCCCACTGGTCGGCTCGTCCACAATCAGAAGCTCCGGCTCGCAGCTCAGCGCCATGGCCAGCATCAACCGTTGCTTCTCGCCGCCGCTGAGCTGGTGCGGGTAAGCACGCAGATGGCGCTCGGCCAGGCCCACCTGTGCGACGAGCGCGGCGGCGCGCGCCGCCGCCTCCGCGCTGGACAGGCCCAGGTGCTCGCGCAGCGGCTCGCTGATCTGCTCGCCCATACGGTACACCGGGTCGAAGGCAGTGCCCGCGTTCTGCACGGCCAGGGCGATGCGCTTCCAGCGCAGAGGCCGCCAGCGCCCTTCGTCCAGCCCGACCAATTCCTGGCCGCCCAACTGCACGCTGCCGCTCACACTGCCCGCCGGGTGCAGGCCGAGCAGCGCCCGCGCCAGGGTCGTCTTGCCGGAGCCGGTCTCGCCGACGATGGCCAGCGAGCCGCCCGCCTCCAGCGCGAACGAGACGCCGTCCACGACGCGGGCCGGCGGCTGGCCGGGCGCGGCGGGCGCGAAGGTGACGCGCAAGTTCTGGACGTTGAGCAGAGGGGTGCTCATCGCTGCTTCAGCCTCGCGTCGAGGCGGCTTTCCAGGCCGATGCCGATCAGCGCCAGAGCCAGCACGAGCAGTGTCACGCAGATGCCGGGTGGCAGGAGCCACCACAGCCAGCGGTCGGTGAGCAGCAGGCCGGGCAGGTTCAGGGCGTAGCGCATCATCAGCCCCCAGCTTTTGGCGGTGGGGTCGCCCAGGCCCAGGAAGGCCAGCCCCGCTTCCAGCGCCACCGCGTGGCCTGCCGCCGTCACCAGGCCGAAGACGATCAGCGGGGCGATCTGCGGCAGAATATGGCGGGTGAAGAGATACAGCGGGCCGCCGCCGAAGCCGCGCGCTATGCGCACGTAGCCGCGCTGGCGGACGCTCTGCACCTGGGCGCGGATGATGCGCGCCGTCGGCGGCCAGGAGAGCAGGGCGATGGTCAGGATCATCGTCTCCAGGCCCGCGCCCAGCAGCGCATTGACCAGGATCAGCAGGGGCAGGCGCGGCAGGGCCAGGATCATATCCACCAGGCGCATCAGGACGAGATCGAGCCAGCCACCAGCGTAGCCCGCCGCCCCACCAACCAGCACGGCCAGGGCGACCGTCCCCGCCGCCGCGCCCGCCGCGACGGTTAGCGAGACGCGCGCGCCGTAGATGAGTTCGCTGAGGATGTCCTGCCCCACATCGTTGGTGCCCAGGCGGTGCGCGGCGCTAGGCCGCTCCAGGGGCCTGCCGCTGAAAGCGTCCGGGTCGTAGGGGGCCAGCAGCGGGGCGAAGGCGGCCAGCGCAGTCAGGATCAGCAGGAGTACCAGCCCGACGGTACCCTCAGCGCCCAGCAGCGCGCGCAATCGGCGGGGCGGGTGGGTTGCCGCAGCAGGGGCGGCCGGCAGGCGGAGGGCTTCGCGGATCATGGCGCTTCCCTCAGGCGCGGATCGAGACGGTACGAGAGCCAGTCGGCCAGCAGGTTCGCGCTGAGCACCAGGGCGGAGACGACCACGAACACGCCCTGAATCACCGGATAGTCGCGGGCCACGACCGACTCGAAGACCAGGCGGCCCATGCCCGGATAGTTGAACAGCGTCTCGATGAACAGCGCCCCGGTCAGCGCAAAACCGGCGTGCGCCGCCAGGTGGTGGACGAAGGGGATCAGGGCGTTGCGCAGCGCGTGGTGGCGCTTGAGCCGCCCCGTCGAGAGACCCTTCGCGCGGGCGACGAGCATATAGTCTTCGCCCAGGACGCCGACCATGCTGTTGCGCACCAGCAGGAACTTGCTGCCGACCAGGGCCAGCGTCAGCGTGGCAGCGGGCAAGACCAGGTGCGCCGCGTAGTCGCGCACCGCCTCCCAGGGCGTGTCGTAGCGCGCGAAGGCGGTGCGCCCCCCGGCCAGCGGCAGCCAGTCCAGCCTGGCCCCGAAGACGATGAGCAGGATCATGCCGGTGAAGAAGACGGGCGCATTGCTGGCGATGACGCTGGTGGCGACCAGCGCCTTATCCGCCGCCGACCCGCGCCGCCAAGCGGCCTCCGCCCCGCCCAACACGCCCAGCAGCGACGCCGCGCCCAGAGCGGTCAGCGTCAGCAGCAGCGTCCAGGGCAGGTGCGCGCGCAGCAGTTCGCTGACGGGCCGGTTCAGCCGGATGGACTGGCCCAGGTTGCCCTGCAGCGCCCCGGCCAGATAGTCCGCGTACTGCCGGGCCAGCGGACGGTCGAGGCCGTAGTACTCGGCCAGGGAGTCGCGCGTCGCGCTGTTGAACACGTAGGCGGAGCTGCTGGGATCGAGCAGGGCAGCCAGGGGATCGCCGGGCAGCAGGCGGGGTAGCAGGAAGTTGAGGGTCAGCACTGCCCACAGGCTGATGAGAAATCCCGACGCGCGGCGTTTCATGAGGCCCCTTCTGGCGGATGTTCAAACACGAGTTTATTATTGCGCGGGAGATAGCTTTGTGCAAAAAATTACATCTGATAAAGATAGCAACAGGGTTCTCCCTGCCCGATGTATGGCCCACATCCGCCGCCCGGCTGACACCGGCACACGACGGGATCATCGCGCGGAGTGCTGGGGGCGCGAACCTGTGCAAAACTAACAAGGCCGGTTGCGTAACCACCCTAGACATACTATCATCAGGAGTATACTGGATCGGTCAGCGCGCACATCTCTCAGCACCTACACGCGCTCATTCATGGCTTCGCCATACTGTAGCTTTGTAAGTGGCATACAACCCGATCACGCACCAATAAGCTCTACTATCCTGTCGGTCAATGGTGACAACGTTGTGCAGCAGGCAACTGCCTTAAGGAGGAAACTATGCGCCGCTTTTTGGTCCTGTTATTGGTCGTCAGCCTGAGCATCACCTTTGCGGGCACTGCCGCCGCTCAGGAAGAGGAGAAAGTCCTGGTAGTCGGCCTTTCCGAGGACTACAAGTCCCTGGATCCCAGCCGGGCCTACGAGCCGGGTGGATCGCTGATCCACCATTCGGTGTACGATACGCTGGTCACATTCCCCTCGGACTCGGTGAGCGAGATTCTGCCCAACCTGGCCGCAAGCTGGGATATCTCTGACGATGGGCTGGTCTACACTTTCTCGCTGCGCGATGATGTGGTCTTCTCCAACGGCGATCCGCTGACCGCCGAAGACGTGGTCTTCAGCTTCAACCGTATGAAGAACTTGAAGGATAATCCGTCCTTCCTGGCCGACACCATCGCCAACGTTGAGGCGACTGACGATCTGACCGTGGTCATGACGCTCACTCAGCCCGACCCGGCTATCCTGGCCAAGCTGATCTTCGACGCTTTCTCGGTGCTCAACGCTGACGAAGTGCGGGCCAATGGTGGCACCGACGCCCCCGACGCCGCCGAGACGGACACCGCCGAGGAGTGGCTGATGTCTCACTCAGCGGGCACCGGGCCGTACATGGTCGAGAGTTACGACCCGACCGTGCAGACTGTGTTGGTACGCAACCCGAACTACTGGGGCGAGCCGGCCTACTTCGACCGCATCATCATCCGCAACCTGCCGGAGACTTCCACGCAGAAGCTGGCCCTGGAAGCGGGCGATATTGACATCGCCATGGATGTCATCGCCGACCAGTTGCCTTCCTTCGAATCGAATCCGGATATCCAGGTCTTCTCGACGCAGAGCGACACCCTGATCTTCCTGCTGTGCAACCAGGACCCGGCGATTGGCGGGCCGGTCAGCAATCCGTTGGTGCAGAAGGCCATCCGCTACGCCATGAACTACGAGGAGCTGCGCTTCCTCAGCGGCAAGGGTGCCAACACCCCGGCGGCGATGGTGCCCATCGGCTTTGCTGGCGCGCTTGACCCGTCCGAGGCTCTCACGCGCGATCTCGACATGGCGCGCAGCTTACTGGCTGAAGCCGGGTATGCGGACGGGTTCGAGATCAATCTCGAATACCCAGACTGGAACTACATCGGCACAGATTTCAACATTGTCGCCCAGAAAGTGCAGGCAGACCTGGCCGAAGTGGGCATCAAAGCGACCCTGGTGCCGCAGGAATTCCAGATGTCGCTGGAAGCTTACCGGGGTGGCCGGCAAGGCTTCAGCTTGTGGCTGTGGAACCCGGACTACTATGACACCCTGGACTATGTGGAGTTTCTGCCGGGGGGCGTGGTGGGCAACCGCGCCAACTGGACGGATGCGAACGCCGATCCCGAGATTCTTGCTCTGCGCGATGCCGTGAAGGTGGAGACCGACGCAGCCATGCGCAATGAGTTGTTCCGCGAGATTCAACTCTACGAGCAGGAAAGCGGGCCGTTTGTGCCTCTGTTCCAGCCCGGTGTTCACTTCGCTTTCCGCAGCGATCTGCAGGGCTTCAGCTATAATGGCCAATGGCGCGTTGACCTGACGCTGCTGTACCGTTAGCGAGTCGTGTAACCTGTCGGCGGCGGGATTCTGGTCACAAGATCCCGCCGCCTGATTCTGTACCGACCCGAGGGGCTGCATGTCGCTGCACCAATTTCTGGCACGCCGTCTGCTGCTGATGATCCCCCTGCTTATCGGCATCTCGCTCGTCGCCTTCATCATCTCCAACGCCATCCCTGCCGACCCTACAGCAGCCAATCTCGGTGAGCGCGCCGCCGCCGACCCTGAGATTGTGGCGACCTTTCGCGAGAAATGGGGGCTGGATGAGCCGCTGCACGTCCAGTACCTGACTTATCTCTCGAACCTGCTCAAGGGCGATATGGGCACGTCCATTCGCAGCCGCCGTCCGGTCAGCGAAGAGCTAGGCCGCTTTCTGCCCGCCACCATTGAGCTGGCGACGTTTGGCATTCTGGTGAGTCTGGTGGTGGGAGTCATCTTCGGTATTATCTCGGCAGTGTGGCGCAACCGTCTGATTGATTTCATTGTCCGCATCCTCTCGCTCATCGGCGTGAGCGCGCCGGTCTTCTGGCTGGCGTTATTGGGCCTGATCCTGCTGTACCTGCGCTGGGACGTGGTACCGGGGCCGGGACGACTCGACGCCAGAATACGACCGCCCCCCAATGTCACCGGGCTGTATACCGTTGACAGCCTGCTGACCGGGGACTGGCGCACCTTTCGCAACGCTCTGGAACACCTCATCCTGCCGTCCCTGGTGCTGGGGGCCTACTCCGCCGGGCTGATCACCCGCATCACCCGGTCGTCAATGCTCGAAGTGCTGTCCATGGAGTACATGACCACGGCGCGCAGCAAAGGCTTGCGCGAGTGGACGGTGATCACCCGGCACGGGCTGCGCAACGCCTTGATGCCGGTGGTGACAATCATCGGCCTGTCCTACGGGAACCTGCTGTCGGGGGCGGTGCTCACAGAGACGATCTTCGCCTGGGAGGGGATCGGGCGCTACGCCTACAACGCCGCTCGCACGCTGGACTTCCCTGTGCTCATGGGCGTGAGCATGTTAATCGCCATCATCTTCGTGCTGATGAACCTGATCGTGGATGTGCTGTACTACTGGCTCGACCCGAGGCTGCGTCAGGCATGAGACTGTCAACCAGCAGATGGCGTGTGATCCGCAACCGGGCGCGGCAGAATCCGCTGATGGTGGCCGGCCTGGGCGTCTGTCTGGCCTGGGTGTTGATCTCGCTGGGCGCGGATCGGCTGGCTCCCGCCGATCCGATGCACCAGAGTGTGATGGAACGGCTCCAGGCACCGAGCGCGCAGCATCTCTTTGGCACGGACCAGCTTGGCCGCGACGTACTGTCGCGCGTCCTGCATGGGGGGCGCACGTCGCTGCCAGCGGGCCTGCTGGTCATCACCAGCGCGACCCTCGTGGGCACCATCTTCGGCGCGCTGGCTGGTTACGTAGGCGGTCTGTGGGATGAGCTACTGATGCGCTTCACCGAGATCTTCATGGCCTTCCCCATCATCATCCTGGCAATGGCTATTGCGGCAGCGTTGGGGCCAAGCGTCAATAACGCGGTCATCGCCATGATTATTGTGTGGTGGCCCAACTATGCCCGCGTGGTGCGCAGCCTGGTAATCAGCGTCAAGTCCAACGAATACGTGACCTCCGCGCGGGCGATTGGGGCATCGCCGGCGCGTATTCTCTTCCTCACTGTGCTGCCCAACTGTCTGGCTCCGGCGGTGGTCATGGCGACGCTGGACATCGGCAACGCCATCCTGATCTTCGCCGGGCTGAGCTTCCTCGGGCTGGGGCCGGAGCCTTCTTCGCCAGAGTGGGGGCGTATGGTCTCCGACGGGATCGATCACTACGATCAGTGGTGGCTGAGCACGTTCCCAGGAATTGCCATCTTCACCGTGGTAATGGCGCTCAATTTCGTCGGTGATGGGTTGCGCGATCTGGCAGACCCACGCACGCGCAAGGCAGTTCGCTAGCGCCTGGTCGAAGCTCCCTCAATCTAGGGTAAGTGTTCCCAGCCGTTGGGAACCGTATCGTCAGGCTGAACGCCGGACAGACTTCGCCTGTGCCCTGCTTTGAAGCGAAGCAACTTCATGCTATACTTAGCAGTCAAATGAAAAGCGCCATCCTACTCCCCGCAGCAACCTGGCGTAGCGGCACACGGTGCAAGGAGGCCATCGCATGAAACTGGGACTGGCACTTTCAGGCGGAGGTTTCCGCGCGACGGTCTACCATCTGGGGGTCCTGGCGCGGCTCGCCAGGGAAGAGCGTCTGGAAGACGTGACCTATCTCTCAACGGTGTCTGGCGGCAGCCTGTGCGTGGGGCTGGTGTACGCCCTCAACGGGTTCCGTTGGCCGTCCAGCCAGGCGTATCTTGAGGCGGTCGTGCCTCAGGCGCGCCAGCACCTGCTGCACGACGACTTCACCGGTGGCCTGCTGTGGCGATTGCTGCGCAGGCCGTGGGGCATTCTTGAAAGCAAGGCGGACGATCTGTCTGCGCTGTTGAGCCAGCACTGGGGCGTCTCGATTGCACTGCGCGACCTGCCCCCTCACCCCCGCTGGATGATCAACGCGACGTGTTACGAAACGGGCAAGAACTGGCGCTTCGAACGCTTTCGCATGGGCGACTACGTTTTCGGCTACAGCTACGACACAGACGTTCCCCTGAGCGATGCGCTGGCGGCTTCGGCGGGGTTCCCCGGCCTGATCGGCCCCCTGGTGATGGACACCACCCGCCATGCATGGTTCCGCTACCGGCAGCCCGCCAGAGGTGAGCCGGAGGCGGGCGCTGACGAGCAGGACGCTCAGGGCAAGACCGAGCCTGTGACGCCAGCTTTCGAGCGGGTACATCTGTGGGACGGCGGGGTGTACGACAATCACGGCCTGGAAGGGGTGCACGATTTTCAGGGCGGCTGGCGTCAGGGGGTGGACTTCCTGATCGTCAGCGATGGCTCCGGCAAGCCGACGACCGAGAAATATCGCCTGAGGGGAGTGTTCCTGCGCATCATCACCGGCGTGATGATGGATCAGATTCGCTCGCTGCGCGCGCGTGCCATCATGGAGCGCATCAAGAATCATGGCGATCAGGGGGTGATCCTCACCATCGGCAATTCGTGCGCTGAGGTCATGCAGGCGGCAGGGCGGCAGGCCGAACTGATGGCGCTATGCCAGACCTGCCTGAGCGCCGAAGACGCCACCCGTGCGGCCTTGTTTCCCACGACTATCCGCCGGCTGACGGACGCCGAGTTCGAGTTACTTTTCCGGCACGGGCATGAAGTGGCCGACTACACGCTGCATGGTCGCTATCCTGACCAGTTTGGGCATCTCGCTTACTCTTAGAGCGTTTACGGAAACCCCCTCACCCCTGCGCCCCTCTCCCTCAGCGGGGCGAGGGGAAACCCTGTGCCTTGCTCCCCCACCACGTGGAGAGGGGGCTGAGGGGTGAGGCTTTCAAGCGGTCTCCAGGTGGCGGGTGTGTAACCCTGGCAGCCGGGTCTGGTATGCGCCACGTTTAGAGGCGACCGCTACACTGCGCAGCATGGCCCTCATGGGTGTTGCGCCGCGCGGCCTGGGTCAGAGACTCGACTGACCGGCTGGAGTAAGCAGCCGGTTAGAGGGGGAAAGCGTGTCCCGACGATGGTTCGGAGGGTTGGCAGGCCGTGCCAGGCGCACTCTGCGCCGGCGTGCTGGCCCGCTGCCTGCTGCCCCCGGCCCGACCCCCTCAGCGCCGCCAGACGGCGAAGCGCACCTCGCCGCCCTGCTTGCCGCAATCCCCGACCAGATTTTCCGGCTAGACTGTGCTGGCGTGTTCCTTGACTGCAAATCCGGCATGACGGACCTCTACGCCCCGCCGGAACAGTTCCTGGGCCGCCCCATCACCGAGGTTATTCCGCAGATTGGGGAGCAGGTGCTCGCCCAGATCGAGCGTGCGTTCGCCACCCACAGCGCGCAGATCATGCACTACCAGTTGCCCATCGGCGGTGAATTGCGCGACTTTGAGGCGCGGCTGTGCCCCGCTGACCGGGATTCAGTGGTGGTCATCGTGCGCGACATGACCGATCTGTTGCAGGCTCAGCACGCCCTGAGCGAGAGCCAGCGCCGTCTGGAAATGGCGCTGCACGCCGGCGGCTATGCCTTTTGGGAATGGGATGTGCGGACCGGCCAGACCATCCGCGACCCGCACTGGGCGCGGATGCTGGGCTATGAACCGGAGGACATCGCGCCGACCAGCAGCGCCTGGGAGTCCTTGCTGCACCCGGAGGACGCGCCGGGAGCCATCGCCGCGTCTGAGGCGCTGGTGAGCGGGCAGACTCCCTATGTGGAACAGGAGTACCGCCTGCGCGCCGCGTCGGGCGACTACGTGTGGGTGTACGATTACGGCGTGGCCACCGAGCGAGACGCCGCTGGCCGGGCGCTGCGCGTCATCGGTATGCATCGCAACGTCTCCGAGCACAAGCGTGCCCAGCAGTCTGAGCGCGAGCAGACCGCGCTGGTGGATGCCCTGCGCGACACGGCGGCAGCGATCAGTTCCACGCTCGATCTCGACGAAGTGCTCGACCGCACTCTGGCGAACATCGCGCGCGTGGTGCCCCACGACGTGTCGTGCATCATGCTGGTGCAGGGCGAGATCGCTTCAGTGACGCGCGGTCAGGGCTACGCCGAGCACGGGCTGCAACACGTGCTGGACGTGATGCGCGTGCGGGTGGACGAAGTGCCCAACCTGCGCCGGATGCGCGCGACGGGCCAGCCGGTGCTCATCGGCGACATCCGCCAGTCGCCCGACTGGGTGAACCCGGTTGACGTGCATGTGATGCGCTCGTACCTGGGCGTGCCGATCCTCTGGGAAGGGGCGACGCTCGGCTTCATCCACCTGCAAAGCGCCACGCCGGACTTCTTCACGCCCGTCCATGCTGAGCGCCTGCAAACGTTCGCCGGGCAGGTGGCCTTCGCGCTGCACAACGCGCAGGTTTACGACACGATCCAGCGCCACGTGGTCGAGCTAGAAACGCTGCGCCAGGCCACACTGGAACTGACCGCGCAGCTTGACCTGGACGTGGTGCTGCTGGAGCTGGTGCGCGGCGTGATGCGCCTGCTGGACGTGGACGGAGGTGGCCTGTATATTTACCGGCCCGACCGCGACGTGATCGAGCGCGTGGTCAACGCCGGATCAGCCCAGGTGCCGGTTGGCTCGACGCTGAGGCGCGGCGAAGGGCTATCCGGGCGGGTGTGGGAGCAGAACGCACCGCTGGTCGTCCGCGATTACCTGGAGTGGCCGGGCCATGCGGCCAGCCTGGAGCCGCACGTCAGCGGCTCGATCAGCGTGCTTGGCGTGCCCATCTGCTGGGGCGACCAGTTCCTGGGGGTGCTCAACGCGCGCGCCGACCGGCCCGACCGCGAGTTCTCCGACCGCGATGTGCAGTTGGCCACGCTCTTCGCCAGCCAGGCGGCCATCGCCATCCACAACGCGCGGCTCTACGAGACGGTGCAGCGCCACATTGCCGAGCTAGAGGCGCTGCACCGCGTCAGCCTGGACATCACCGCCCAGCTTGACCTCACCAGGCTGCTGGAGGAGCTGGCCGCCAGCGCGCTGCAAATCCTGGGGGTGGAATCGGGCGGCATCTACCTGTACCGGCCTGAGCAAGACGAACTGGAGTGGGTGGTCGCAGTGGGGCCAGACGCCGCGCCTATCGGGGCACGGCTCAAGCGCGGCGAGGGGTTGTCCGGCAAGGTGATGGAGCGCGGCACGACCATGATCCACAACGACTACACCCATTGGGAGGGCCGCGCCCGGATATACGAGGGGTTCGGCTGGCGCGGCGTCATCGGCGTGCCCATAAGCTGGCAGGGCCAGTTGCTCGGCGTGTTCAACGCGATCGGCGACGCGCGCAAACAGGAATTCACCCAGCACGACGCCCAGCTGCTCGACCGCTTCGCCAGCCAGGCAGCCATTGCCATCAAGAACGCCCAGTTGTTCACCGCCGAGCGCGAGCAGCGCGCGCTGTCGGAGGCGCTGCGCAACACGGCTGCGGCTATCAACAGCACGCTCGATCTCGACCGCGTGCTGGATCACATCCTCACAGCTATTGCCCAGGTCATCCCCTACGACGCAGCGAACATCATGCTGGCCGAGGACAATAGTGTGCACATCGCCGACGCGCGAGGCTACGCCGCCTATGGCTCCGAGGAGTGGACGCGCAGCTACGGGTTCGGGCTTGAGCGGCCTGTGCTCACCTACCAGCTTCTGCGGTTGGGGCAGGCGTACCTGGTGGACGACACAGCTACGGACGAGCGTTGGTCTTCTATTCCTGAGACGGTCTGGATTCGCTCGCATATGGCTGCCCCGATCCGCATCGAGGGCCAGACCATCGGCGCGCTAAACGTGGACAGCGCGCGCCCTGGGGCTTTCACCCAGGCGCAGCTACAGACGCTGACGGCTTTTGCCGACCAGGCGGCGCTGGCGATTCGCAATGCGCGGCTGTACGCCGAGGTGCGCCGCTACACCGAGGAACTGGAGCAGCGCGTCAGCGAGCGCACGGCGGACTTGAGCGTGCGCAATGCCGTCGCCGAGACGCTGAGCAGTTCGCTGGATGTGGGCGAGATGCTCAACGGGGTCTTGCGCACTTCCGTAGAGCGCCTGGGCGTGTTGGGCGGTGGCATCTACCTGCTGGCTGATGACCAGACCTCTTTGGTCATGGCTGCCCACTACGGCGTGCCGGTTGAGACGCTCAACCTGGTGACCGGCATTCCGCAGCAGGACAGCGACGTGCTGCTGGCGGCCCCGCCGCCCCCCTCTGAGCAGGCCGATCTCACCAGCCGCCTGGGTATCTCGTCGGTGCTCAATGTCCCCATCTGGCGGCAGGAGCAGGTGCAGGGCGTGATCGCGCTCGTCAACAACGAGCCGCGCCCCTGGACGAACGAAGAAGTGCGGATGCTCGACGCCATTGGGCGGCAGATTGGGGTGGCCCTGGCGAACGCGCGGCTGTATACCGAGGCCGTGCGCGACGAGGCGCGCGTGCGCACCATTCTGCAGAGCGTCGCCGATGGGCTGCTCGTCTTTGACCCCGCCAACCACCTGACGCTGATGAACCCGGCAGCGGCGGCGCTGTTCGCCTTCTACCCGCAGGAGTGGGGCGGGCCGGCGCAGGCGGCGACGTTGTTGTGGGATTGGCTGCGCGCGCGCCAGGCAGCGTCAGGCACGACCGAGTTCGAGATGCCGGTCGGCCTCCCTGCTGAGACGCTGAAGCGGCTGGTGGCCGAGCAGTGCGCGGTTGAGGGCTGTCCTGCGAAGGCGGGCGACCCCCTAGCCAAACCGTGCTGGCTGTGGGTAAGCAGCGGCGAGGGACGGCTGCGCGACTGCCCGCTGGATGGTCATGCGCAGCGCCGGGCCATCCAGGCGCAGAGCGCCGAGGTGCGCGATGCTGAGGGGCAGGTGCAGGGCACGGTGATCGTGCTGCACGACGTGACCTATTTCCGCGAATTGGACGACCTGAAGGGGCGCTTCGTCTCGACCGTATCGCACGAGTTGCGCACGCCGCTGTCCACCGTGCTGCTGCAGGTGAGCACGCTGCTCAAATACTACGACCGCCTGTCCGAAGAAGAGCGGCGCAACATGATAGCCGGCGTGCAGCAGCAGACGTATGTGCTGCGCGAACTAGTGGAAGACATCCTGGAGCTATCGCGGTTCGATGCTAGGCGGGCCACCCTCCAGCGTCAGTGGTTTGACCTGGCCGTACAGTGTCGCAGCGTGATCGAGTCGCTGGTGCTGACCACCAGCGAGAAGCAGATCGCTGTACAGGTGGAGGGGTGCGACAGCCCCTGTTATATCCAGGGCGATGTCAGCCAGCTTTCGCGCGCCATACGCAACCTGGCGACCAATGCTGTGAAATACACACCTCCTGGCGGGCATGTGGCGCTGCGCCTGGAGCGCGCCGAGGGAGGCATCCGGCTGGCGGTGAGCGATACCGGCATCGGCATTGCGCCCGAAGAGCAGAAGCACATCTTCGACCGCTTCTACCGCACCGACCAGGCGATGGAGATGGCCGCGGGGACGGGCCTGGGCCTGTCTATTACCAAAGAGATTGTGGACTTGCACGATGGGCACATTGAGTTGCACAGCGTGCCCGGCCAGGGCAGCACGTTCACGGTCTGGCTGCCGGCCCCACTCAGAGGCCATTTGAACGGGCCTGCAACCCCTCCCTAAATCCCTCCCCGCAGGCGGGGAGGGACTTCA
>CAYNHD010000044.1:0-15567 GCA_964396775.1 uncultured Thermoflexus sp.
ATTGAGGGGGTGAGGCCCGCACAGCCAGGCTTAAGGTGACGCATAGGGGGCGTATTGCAATACGCCCCTACGAGGGTGCAGCAGAGCAGCGCCCCTGCCTGACGGGTCTTGCACGCACCCGAATAAGGCAGGAGTTAAGGGAGCTAACTGCTCGCCGGGTCGGGCATGTGGGCAGCGTCCAGCGCGGCGACCCTGCGCCGCCGGTCGAGCCGGAAGGCGAGCGCGGCCAGCACCACCCCCAGCGCAACCAACGCTGCCCCGGCCAGGAACGCCGCCTGCACGCCCTCGACGATGGCCCAGGCGGGCGCGTCGCTGGCGTCCACGCCGTGATCCAGGGTCGTCACCGCGTAGATGCGGCTGGCAAAGACCGCCCCGATCAGCGGCAGGCCGGTCACCTGGCCGAAGGTGCGCGACAACGACAAGAGTCCCGAAGCCACCCCCAGCCGCTCGCGCGGGGCCGCGCCCATGATTGCGCTGTTGTTGGGCGACTGGAACAGGCCCGCGCCCAGTCCGACTGGCAGCAGCCGCAGGATGTAGCTGGTCGTGGAGGTGTCTTCTTCCAGTGTGGCCACGCCCAGGCACGCGCCCGCGACGATCACCAGGCCCACCAGCGAAATGCCGCGCGAGCCGTAGCGGTCAGACAGCGATCCGGCGATGGGTGCGGTCAGGCCGAGCGCCACCGGCACGACCGTCAGAAACAGCCCGACCTGGCGCGGATCGTAGCCCTTGACCCGTTCCAGGTAGAAGGGCAGCACGAACATCCCGGCGATGACAATGAAGACCAGGAAGCCGGTCAGCAGGCTGATGCTGAACAGCGGGTCGCGGAACAGGTGCAGGTCTACCATCGGCTGGGCCAGGCGCTTCTCAACCGCCAGGAACACAGCGAATCCTACCGCTGCGCCGACCAGCAGCGCGATGATGGCTGGGCTGCTCCAGCCCCGCTCCGGGCCGAAGGTCAGGCCGAGCGCCAGCGCCAGCAGCGTGATCAGCAGCAGGACAGCGCCCAGCGCGTCGAAGCGCTGGCCGCCGGGCGGTCGCCAGTCGGGGACGTGACGCTGCACCAGGGCGAACCCGGCGATCCCAACCGGCAGATTGACCAGGAAAATGGCCCGCCAACCGACCGTGCCGATCAGCAACCCGCCAACCGTCGGCCCGATGCTGATGCCCAGCGAGACGACCGTGCCCATGATGCCCAGCGCGCGCCCGCGCTCCGTGCGCGGGAACGCCTCGGTGACGATGGCCATGCCCAGCGCCTGCATCATCACCGCGCCAACGCCCTGCACCACGCGGAAGGCGATCAGGAAGCCGACCGAAGGGGCCAGCCCGCATAGCAGCGAAGCGGCGGTGAAGACGGCCATGCCTGTCCGGTAGATGCGTTTCTTGCCGATCATGTCGCCCAGGCGGGCGACGCCCAGGATCAGCGAGGTGACGACCAGCAGGTAGGCGACGACGACCCACTGCACGGTGGCGAAGCGGGTGTTCAGCTTCTCTTCGAGCGTGGGCAGGGCCACATTGACGATGCTGCCGTCAATAGTCGAGAGGAAGATGCCCATGGCAATGCTGAGCAGCACCCACCATTTGCGCGAGTAGTCAGCCTGGGGGGTGGGGGCAGTTGCTGATGTCATTGATCGCTAGCTGCGTCTGCCTGATAGCTTGAACAAGGGATAGTTTCAAATCCCTCCCGAATGACGCGCGCCATAAGCATACGACGCCGCGCCAAGAATGTCTCGTAGTCCATTGTGTGCCAGTTTTCAGGTAATGCGTGCCATTTCATCATTTGGCTCAACTCGTACCACGAGAACCGAGACGCATACTCAGGATAGTATTCTGAAGGTGCAGCATCAGCAATACCAGCGTTGTCTCCCCATTCCACGAGGGCATAGTTGGCAATCTGATTAGTGTCACGCACGGCATCGTAGCCCAACTTCTTGAGATAACCTCTGGGGAAAAGATGATGTCTTTCAACCGAGCTACGATAGCCCTTCAAAGTAGGATCGAGTAACTCAGACACCTTGAGATGCGAGAATAGGACGCGAGCATCCAAAAGATTTAGAGCCGCATAATAGGCAGACAGACCGGGGCTTCTGGCAGCGGATGTCTCTAGCTCGGCGGGCAGAGTGATTTGCCAGAAATCATTCGTGAGCACACTGTCAATGATGCGCTCAAGAGTCAGTTCAAACTCACTGGCGCTGTTTATACCGCGCAGGCGAGCCAAGTCCTGATCCATCATGCTCTCTGGCGACCCAGTATAGCGCCGAGTCAACGTGGTCATGAAGAACCAGCGGGCCATCACATTCCGCAGTGTGAAAGGTTCAACGTGATACTCGTACCTGCCAATAAGATAGAAGGCATAAGCGTAGAAGAGAGAAATCTCTGAGGTGATCATGGCATTACTTCGGAAACCGGCACGAATAAGCACTTTTAGGTAATCATGCCAGTTTTGTAGGTGAAGAACTCGATCTTGCGCTTCCTTGAGTACCTGGAATTGTTGGTCTCGGCGTTCGTCAGAGAACAGCCCGGTCTCAAGGTCTTTCCCACGCAAGATTGAGTACACATGTTGCAGACGTGCACGCTTGAAACCGAACGCCACCGCTGTTCGCAGCAATTGATCTGGCTCAGGATTCACAAAGTGATTGTGCGGGGATGGCTCGCCACTGAGAGCAGGGTGTCGGGACTCACGGGAGAAACGCTCCAGATCGGCACGCCCTTCATCCCAAAACACTGATAGCAAGGTGAGGATAAAGTCTGCCTGGCGGAGTTGAACGCCTTTGCTGTTGATGCGCACAAAAATGTCGGCTACCTGCTCCTCATCAACAGTAGAGGCAATTTCCAGTGCGGTAAACGGGTAGTTCTGCAAATCAAACAGGCGATCAATGGCTTCGCTGATTAGTTCCTCTTCGTCTGCTGCTACCTCTTTGGAGCGACGCAGTTTCGACAAGAAGTCCTTGACGAGTTTGTATGATGATGCGCCTTCCGTCCACAAGGTGGAAATATCGTAAATGAACTCCGGATCTCGTTGAATGGCAGCATCACTGACCTCGAACACGGCGTCGCGCGGGCGGAATGCGATCCGTATTTGGGACTCTCGATAGTCTTTGGTCAAGACAGGCAAACCACGCAGGACCGCGTATAAGGAAGTCAGCCTCTGCTGTCCATCTACAATCAACAGTCGCGGGACCTTCTTTTGTCTTCCCAGGGTGCCGATTTGCCGAGTGCCACTGAAATGATCGTTGGCCCAAAACAGCAGGTATCCAACAGGAAAGCCCTTGTACATCGAGTCAAAGAGATCGCGAACTTTGGCGGGCGTCCACACAAATGGACGTTGTATGTCTGGCAATCCGATGTCGCCAAACTCAATGTCTTGAATGAGCTTTGAGAGAGAGTAGTCCACTTTCTTAAACAAAGTTGCGCTCATAGCCACGGCTCCATCATGAGTCTTGCACAAGACCGAAATGCTGCCGTCATGCGGGCAGCATAGTCTTATTCTAGCTAATATTCATGAGGCTCAAGGATACGCCAGCGACACAAGATGCACAAGTGGGGCTGGTCAAGTATACCGTGACTCTATACAATCGTGTCCTGCACCAGCGGGTGCGTGTAAAACCTGTCAGGTAGGGTGCTGCTTTGCTGCGCCTCCGTGTAGGGGCGTATTGCAATACGCCCCTACGGGACCTCACCTCGCTGGGTGTCAAGCGAGTCACTGACAACCTTTGCACACACCTGCACCAGCCAGCCTGGGCGGTGCAGGAGTCAGCAGGCCGTGCCGGCGTGACGAGGTTAGCCTCACCCCCAGCCTCGCCGTGCCAGCGCCAGGCGGGGGTGAGGCTTCTCGCTGGCGTCAGATGATTGGCTGACAGGCTGGCCCACCCACAAGGATCGGATCGTTCGATGAACATTCATTACACGTTGGATGACAGCGCCGCCCGGCTGCCACTCTCCATTCGCAGCAGCGAAGCCGTCTGGGATCGCGCCGCCGACCTGCGCTCGTCGCCAGGCGTGCAGCTTGTCGAGCTGACAACGCAGCACCTGCTGCCCACCGGCCTGACGCTGGTTGACGAGCTGGCGGACTATTTCGAGGCAGGCGCGCCCAGCGACAGCGACCCCTACGGCCTGGGGCCGTGCTTCGAGCAGCGCGCCATGCTCGAAGACCTGCTGCGCGACGTGCGCGAGGCGCAGCCCGGCCTGGTGGCGCTGCACGAGGTCGCCGAGCTTTTCCCGCTCGACTTCACCCACGACCTGCAATTCATGCTGGCCCTCACCGTCATCGGCTACCCCGCCTTCGGCTACGTGCGCACCTACAAGGACTCCGAAGGGGAGGAGTATCACGGGCTGGTCGTCAACCTGGCCCAGGCCCGTCCGCATGTCGAGGGGCTGTTGGGGCACTTCTCGCTGGAGCGGCTGGTCAACCTGATCCGGCACGGCTTCTTTAATCACGAGGGGTTTCTGCTGACCTACAGCGCCTACTGCGACGCCATCGGGCGCGCGCCAGAGCGCCCCGCCGAGCGCGCCAAAGACCGGCTGATGCGGCGCGGCATTGCCTGGTACCTGAGCTACCGCCACGACTTCGCCTTCTACGATCAGACGCTGGGGCTGGACTCCGCCAAACTGCCCGGCTACGTGACGCGGTACAACGCACATCTGGCCAGCGTGGAGAAGAAACGCGGCGACGACGCGCTCGCCCAGACTCTGGACGTGCCGGAGCCGGATCAACCCTGGGGCGACCTCGTGGGCTACTTCGCGGCGCGGGCCATCGCCGGGGCGCACGGCGACGAAGGGCTGCGTGAGTCAGTGGCGCAGGGGGCGACACACTTCCTGCGGCTGTACCACGCGCTGGGCCTGCCAACGCTGACCTTCGGCGGCTGAGCGGGTCAGCTTACGCCCTGTCCTCGGCGGCAAGGGCAGCGGTGCACTCGGCGCAATAGCCGATGAAGCAGGAATGCGCGGTGACGACGGTCACGCCCAGCCGGGCGGCAACTTCCTCGCGGAAGGCGTCCACAATGTCCGGCTCGACGGGCACGATGGCCCCGCAGCGTTTGCAGGTCAGCGTATAGCTTTCGCGCTGGGCGCGGAACCGGTATTCTTCGCGCGCCTGGTCGGTGTCCACCAGCCGCCCCTCGACCAGCCCCAACTCTTTGAACAGGGCCAGCGTGCGGTAGACCGTCGCCAGGCTGAGGTCGGCGGCGCGCAGCCCGGCCAACCGGTGCCAGGTCTCAGCGTCCAGGAAGCCGCCCTGGTCGCGCATGACGCGCAGCAAAGCCAGGCGCTGCGAGGTGATGCGCAGCCCGGCGCTGCGAAAGGCGCTGCGCAGCGCCTCGTCGTCGGCGCTGTCGTGCATGGGCAGGGGCACAAGAGTCATGATGGCGTCCTCAGCGGCTCACGCATAGGCGGGCGGTATGGTGCGCTCCGCCCCGTTTGATTATGGCATAACATGACGCCCGGCCAAAACACCGCCCGCGAAAAGGGTGCATCTCACGATGGGGACGAAATGCCTGAACCGCAGAGACACAGAGGACGCGGAGAAGAGCTAACACCCTCTCCAACCTATCTTCTCTTTGCGCTCTCTGCGCCCCAGCGGTGATCTTTTGCCCCAGAAACGAGATACGCCCAGCGCGACAGGGCGCGTGGCGGTGTGGGGGCGAGATTCTTGGCTCCGCGAAGCATCTGCGGCGGTCCTGGACGCAAGCGTTGCTGCCGCGTCCAATTCTCTTCTTATTATAATATAGACGCTTCTAACGCCGCGCCAAGACTGTTCTTACGCGGGCGTGGCATCATGGTCTCCAGGTGACATGTACTGGTGCAACAGACCGAGTTGCGGCTGACTATCCAGGTATAACCAGGAGGAAAACACCATGGTGAAACTTATCCGCTGGATGCCCCCTGCCCCGCGCGGCTATCGCACGCTCGACCAGGTGGTTGATGATCTGTGGCGTGCGGGGTGGTTGAACCCGGCCCGCTACAACACCGACACAGCGCGCCCCGTGCTGCGCCCGGCGATGGACGTGACCCAGGATAAGACGGGCGTGATCATCCGCGTGGACCTGCCCGGCCTGACCGCCGAGGACGTGACCGTAGAGGTACATGGCGACCTGCTGACCATCAGCGGCGAGATCAGAGCCGCCGAGGAGCGCGAGGGCGAGCAGTACCACGTCCGCGAGCGTTGCGCTGGCGCCTTCAAGCGCAGCCTGCGCCTCGGCGAGATGGTGGACGTGGAGCGCATTGAGGCCACGTTCGAGAACGGCGTGCTGACCCTGGCCGTGCCCATGCGCCCCGAAGCCCAGCCCAAGCGCATCGAGGTGCGCACGGCGTAGCCCGCTGGCGCTGAGGGCGAGCGCCGCCCAGACTATCCGCGTAACAGACTTCCGAAGTCTGCGAGACTTCGGAAGTCTTTTGTTGCCAGGGCGCGAAGTTGCCCGTAGGGGCGCTGCTCTGCTGCGCCCTGGGCCGACCGCTCTTCAGGGGCGATTGCACTGCGCTTGCCCGGCGCAACCTTGCCGAACAGGGCTACTTCCTTTATAGTTCTGTCTGCTTGCAGTGGCGGCGCCAGATCAATCTGCGTGGGGGGCGGGCTGTGCGCAGCACTGCGCATCCCTTTCTGTCCATTCGAGCCAGAGGATAAACCTGTATGCGCCTCCGAATCCAACGCTCCCATGCGCTGTGGCTTGTCGTCGTGCTGGCTGCCAGCCTGGTCATCGGCTCGCAGGTACTCGCCGCCTGGTCGGGCGCGGACTCGCCGGGCGCAGCAAGCGCCCCTGAAGGCGTCGCCCAGGCCGCGCCCAGCCCGACGCCCGGCTTCGGGCCGATCATCACCGCGCCGCCGCAGCCCACGCCGACGCCCGGCGCGGCCCTCACCCGGACGCCCGCCGCCACGCCGCGCCCGTCCGCGACTCCAACCGCCACACCAACTGGCTCGCTGACGCCGACGATCAGCCCCACGCCGCTGCCCACCCTCACCGCTGATCTGATGGGCATCCAGATCAACCCGAATATGTCCGTTGACGGCTTTGAGACCATGCTCTGGCTGGCCAAGCGCCTGGGCGTGGAGTGGGTCAAGCTGCAATTCGCCTGGGACATCCTGGAGCCGCAGCAGGGCACGTTCAGCCAGACGTTCTACAGCTACCGTGTCTTCGTCCAGCGCGCCAACCAGGAGGGCTTCAAGGTGATGGTCAGCATCGCCAAAGCGCCGGACTGGGCGCGCGCCACCCTGGACGAAGACGGCCCGCCGCGCAACCCGGCAGACCTGGGCAGCTTCCTCACGCGCATGATGGGCGAGGTGCGTGTAGACCTTTACGGCAACTCGTACTTCTCCGCCATCGAAGTGTGGAATGAGCCAAACCTGCGCCGCGAGTGGAACGGCGCGCCGCTGAGCGGGGCCGAGTACATGCGTCTCTTCGACGCGGCCTACAACGGCATCCGCGCCGGCGAGGGCGGGCACAGCGTCACTGTGGTGACGGCGGGCCTGGCCCCAACCGGCATCAACGATGGCGTCTCGGCCATTGACGACCGCGAGTTCCTGCGCCAGATGTACGCGGCGGGCCTGAACAACCCCGCCTACCAGAACATCGCCATCGGCGTCCACCCTTACGGCGCGGCCAACCCGCCCGACGCCCGCTGGTGCGGCCAGGATGACTGCGGCGCACCCGGCTACAACAATCACCCGTCGTGGTTCTTCCTGGACACGATCGAGAACTACCGGGCGATCATGGAGCAGAACGGCGACGCGGGCCGCCAGTTGTGGGCAACCGAGTTCGGCTGGGGCACGTATGAGGGCTTCACCACCCTTGAGGGCGACCCCGCCCCGCCGCCCGCCGACCCGCCGTACTTGCAGTGGCTTGACCAGCAGACGCAGGCCCACTATATTATCCGCGCCTTCGAGATCGCTCAGAGCAAGCCCTACATGGGGCCGATGATCCTGTGGAATCTGAACTACTCCAACCAGGAGTTGATTGACGCCCGCGACCCGCGCGCAGCCTACGCCCTGCTGCGCGGCGGCGAGGACCCGCTGCGCCCGGCCTTTCTGCTGATCGAGAACGCGCCCAAGCGGTAGGGTAGCAAAGAGAGCCTCACCCCCACCCCTCTACGGTCGGCTGCCCCTTCTCCACACGCGGAGAAGGGGCGGCGAGGCGCGTCAGCGCCGGGCGGGGGTGAGACTCAGGGTTATTCAGGAGCATGTATGGCGAGTCATAGATGGAACGCGGCGCGGCTGGCGCTGATCATTGGGCTGGCCGCGCTGCTTGTGGGAATCGCGCCGGTGCCCGCCGCCCGCGCGCAGACCGATGCGGAGACAGTGCGGGCGGTCGTGCAGCAATGGCTGCTGCAAACGCTGGGCAAGCCCGGCCTGATCCTGGTCGAATACACATTTTCCAGCACAAGCTGGCCAGATTCCAGCCTGGGTTGCCCGACGCTGGGCCAGGCGATCACGCCCGGCCTGGTGAACGGCTACCGCTGGACCTTCACCTTCGACAACATGGTGCGCTACGAAGTGCACAGCGGCCTGAACGGCGTCCCCGCCGTGCTGTGCGGATCGGTGAACATCGCCCCGGACATCCGCATGAGCACCTACGCCGGGCGCGACTTCTCGATCCTGGTGCCGGACTCCTGGCTGGTCTTCGCCACCGGCAGCGACTCTGAGACGCTCTTTGCGCCGGGGCCAAGCACTGACTGCGCGCTGCCCGGCATGACCGTCACGGCGCTGGGGCGAGTCGCCGCCGGGGTGACGCCCGATCAGCTTCTCGACGAGTACCTGGCCGGCACGGGCCGCACCGACACCCCGACGGGCCGCCAGCCGGTCAGCACGGCGG
Source organism: uncultured Thermoflexus sp. (assembly GCA_964396775.1). Lineage (GTDB taxonomy): Bacteria > Chloroflexota > Anaerolineae > Aggregatilineales > Aggregatilineaceae > UBA2029. Next base: position 8,799 of record CAYNHD010000044.1, read on the forward strand.
GCCGCTCGACGCGCTACGAAACCCCCTGCGACGGCGGGACGCGCGGCTGGCGCGTGTCGGCCTTCGTGCAGCTTGGCAGCGCCTATCGCGTGTTGCAGTGGGCGCCCGGCGCGGAATTCGACCAGTGGGACATTCGCTTCGAGAACATGCTCAGCCAGTTCAGCCCGGCGGGGGCCACTGCGCCGGTGGAGAGCAGCGCGGACGCCGAGACTGTTGCCGAGCGCCCTGCCTTGCCGCTGGCCCTACGCTTCGCCGGTGACGTGTTCCTCGGCGCGCTTAACGACGTGCCGGGCCGGGGCCTGACCACCGTGCCCACCTTCGACCGGCGCTACGTCAGTTTTGCGCCGAACGGGTTGCTGCTGTCCTACGTGGACGCCAGCAACAACGAGCTACGCACGATGGACACCGCTGCCGGGCTGTCGCCGCGCCGCGTCGCGCAGAAGGTGGACGCGCGCTTCCCGCCCGCCTGGAGCGCGGACAGCGCGCGCATCGCCTACGTGAGCACCAGCGGCACAGAAGAAGGGGCGGGCGACGCGCTGCTGGCTATTGACGCGGTTCCCGCCCTGGGTGGAGACGCCGAGCGCCTGGCGACCTTTGCCTTCAGCGATGACTGCGCGGCTTCCAGCGCCGATCCCGCCGACGATGTTGCTGCCGCCGAAGCCGGGCCGGGTGACGGCGTGGCCGTGCTGATCTGGCTGCCGGACGGGCGTTTCGTGGTCTCGACGCGCTGCGCGGGCGGCCTGACCCTGCTCGCTCCGGTAACCGGTGAGGCGCTGCCGCTCGATGCGGATCTGCTCGGCGCGGCGGTCGCGCCGGACGGGACGCGCCTGGCCGCCCGGAGCGGGGACGGCATCACCGTGCTCGATTTAGCCAGCGGCGAACGGAGCGACCTGCCGGCTGACGGCGTCGTCCGCGCGCTGGCCTGGACAGCGGACGGGGCAGCGCTCCTCTACGCGACTGAGACGCTCGCCGACAGCGCCATCCTCGACGACCCGGCAGACCAGGCGCGCGCGGAGACGGTGTTGGGGCGCTGGCCGGTAGAAGCAGGCGTCTATGACCTAGCGCTCGTCCGTGTGGATGTGGCGAGCGAGGCTCAGACGGTGATCTGGCGCGGGCAGGGGCGCGCCGTGGGGCGTATTGCTCCCGCGCCGGACGGCAGCGGTGTGCTGTTCAGTGTGGTGCCAAGCGGACTGGCCCTGGTCGAGGCATTCCGCGCCAGGGGCGATGCGCTGGCCCTGCGCGCCGCCCACCCGCAACCGGCGCTGTACTGGCTGGCAGAGGGCGCGCCGAGTGCCGTGCTGCTGGCCTATGCGGGCCAGCCCGCCTTCGCACCGGTCACGGTGACCGCCCCCACACCCTGATAGGCGGGGGCGATCGAGCCTCAGGAAATGAGTATGCGGTCCGGCGGCCTGAGACCGCCCGCCTGGTAACGGGACTGCGTGCGCCTCCACAGTGCGCGCAGTCCCCACACGGTCCCTGCCGCGACGAAGACCAGCCCCCCGAACTCCTCCAGGTCTTGCAGCACGTCACAGCCTATGTAGAACGACAGGATGCCAGCCACGAGCGCCAGCTTATGCCGGTCATCCCAGGCGAAGCCATTGCCAGACCAGCGCAGCGCCCAGCCAAGCGCGAGCAGATCTAGCGCAATGACGAACGCGAAGCTGACCGGCCAGGGCGGCAGCCGGGAAACGGCGACCTCCGGCAGGATAAAGACGGTGACAAACACCGCCGTCGTGTTCACCCCCGCGAGCACGCCATAGCGCACGGGGCGCGCCGCCGTGCCGGATCGCGCCGCAAGCGGTTGTGCCGGGAGCCGCCAGGCCAGGAGAGCCAGTCCAGCAATAGCCAGCCAGGAAAACGCCAGCGCGCCGGGGGACGGCACGAATGGGTTGATGAGCCACAACACGGGCAGCCACAGACCCAGCCCGATGAAACAGCCCATTAGCTGCCGGTTCGTAACCCAGGATACCTGGCGCTGCTCAGGATAGAGGAGTTCGGCGACGACCACGCTGGCGATGATACTGACGGTCAGGTGGAAGTGCAGGAGAACCGCAGCGTAGGTCCAGGTGATGCCGCCCCAGTAGGAGTAGTCGCGCAAGGCACCGAGTTCCGCCCAATCGGGATCCCATACCGAGCGCGCGACAATGAATTCCTCGTAGATGCCATAGGCGATGCCGAGCAGCACGAGACTTACCCAGCCCTTACCCCAGCGCACAACCAGCTCGCGGCAGATGATCGCGCCAAAGCCGTAAGGCAGCGCGGACAGAATGAAACTCAGGGGGTTGAGGAACTGAAGCAGAGTCTGATGGCCGGATACCAGTTCCCCAAAGATGGGAGCCAGCAGCAGGAGGGTCATACCAGGAGACAGACGCCGCATCGAGTCACTCTGCGCGATTCACAACTTCAACAGACTCTACGCTGGCAGGCCGCGAGTCGTTGCCAGGAATCGTTCCTCAGCGGTCTGGGAGTTGGCGAACGGTTCTCCTTTGCCAGATCGCGAGCCGGTTCGGACGAACGGGGCTTCGTGCGACCTGTTCATCAAGGCAAGAGGTCGCGCCAGACCACCAGTGATGGTGAGGGCAAGAAACAAGCAGGCGTCAGAAGTCACCGCCAGGACATGCTGCAAAGGCAAGCCCGCACGGTATCCGTGCGGGCTTCCCCTTGTCGTGAGGCTGCTATGACAAAACGATTGCCGATTTACTTGGCAATCGGCAGGTACGTCATCTTGTCCCAGTCAGCCTTGGACACGAACTTGGTGAGGTTGCGGCCATCGGATGTCTTCGCTTGCAGTCCATAGCGGACCTGCCCACCCTTCGTCTTGAAGGTCACGCGCTTGACACCCTTCTCGTCAACCTTCACCTTCTGACGAATCTTCACATCATAGAATTCAATCGCCATGGTCATCTCTCCTTCTTATGGTTTCTATCTAGCACCTGCGTAAGTCTGCTTTGCACCTTACGCTTGCCTATTGTACCACGATACGCGAGAAAGTGCACACTTCTTCCCTCAAGTTCGCTAAAGACCTCCTTGCTTGTCTACGGGCGTCGTCTGGCGCACCCTTCACCGGCGATTTCTTCGGTCTGGGCGGAGCGACGCGCGTCCCGCCTGATCGAATTGTAGCATCAAGGCGCGCCCGCGCCAGAGCCATACCCTCACCCCGGCAGCGCAGGGGCCGAAGCCGCCCCGCCAGGCATGGGAGTCGCCGTCCGTGTCGCCGTGCGAGTCGCCGCAGGGGTCGCCGTCGCGGGCTCGTCGGTGGGGCTGAGCGTGCGCGTGCTGGTCGGCGGGAGCGGCGTAAAGGTGGCGGTGGGCGGCACGGGCGTCGGGGTCTGGCTCGCCGTTGGGGTGCTCGTCGCCGTAGGCACGGGCGTCCGGCTGGGCGCGGGCGTATCCGTCGGCACCGGCGTCCAGGTGGGCGGCGGCGCGTCCCAGAGCAAGGTAGGCGACGGGCCGGGCGTGCGCGTGGGCCAGGGTGTGTCGCTGGGCGTCGGCGACAGGCGCGGGGCAGCGGTAGCCGAAGGCAGGGCAAAGCGCGGCGTGGGGGGGATGTCGGGCTGGGCCGCGTCATCACGCGAGCTTGCCGCTACCGCAATCACCACGACCGCAACCGCACCGGCCAGCAGAAGAACCAGATAGCTGCCCAGCCCCAGCGGGGCGTCGCCGAACAGGGCGCGACGCCAACCGGTGCGCGCGTGCAGCGGGCGCGGCGGCACGTAGGGCTGGCCGGTGAGTTGCTGGTAAGCGTCCTGCGCCGCACGGTTGTCCGGTTCCAGCGCCAGGACGCGCGTCAGACAGCGTACGCGCTCGTCCCGGTCGCGGGCGACAGTCGCCAGCCACATCCAGGCGAGCGCCTGCCGGGGGTCTGCCGCGACCACTTCTTCGAGCAGGCGACGCGCTTCTGAATGCTGGCCGGCCTGGGCCAGCGCAATCGCCTGTTGCAGCCGCTCTGTGATCTCCGCGCGACGCATAGCCGTTCCCTCACCCTCTTGCGTTACCGTTAATTGTAGTCATCACGCGCCAATGCGAAAGTGGCCCGGACGCGGGGGGCATCTCACAATGGGAGCGAAATGCCTGGACCGCCGAGACGCAGAGGACACGGAGAACATGAGAGGCCGTCTGAGAGGTATCTCTACCCCCATCCCCGGCCCTTCCCCCGCAGGCGAGGGAAGGGAGAAAGGACTGCTCTTGAAGTCTCTCCCCGCCTGCGGGGAGAGATTTAGGGTGGGGTTGCAGGCCTTTTCAAACGGCCTCTGATCTCCCCATCCGCTCTTCTCTGCGCCCTCTGCGCCTCTGCGGTGCTCTTTTGCTCCCGACCTGAGATACGCCGGACGCGGGTTGCAACGACTCTTTATGGGATATTTACTGCCCGTGTATTGCCTGGCACTGTTATATGTCCCATAATGAGAAATACGAGTGCTTGCCGATGCCACCCGACGGGTGGCCACTCCGCGAGAGATACTGCTTGGGAGGAGAACAATCATGTTGGCACAACGTTTCGTCCGTTGGCTGGTGATCGCCATCGTAGTTACGCTGGCCGTGCCCGCACTGCCACACGTCGCCGCAGCGGGGGGTGCCATCGTCTATGGGGAGGTCGTATCCGGTGTTATCACCAGCAAGGCCTATTTCGAGCTGTGGACATTCACGGGGACAAGGGGTGATCGTGTCCAGATTCTGATGGAGGGCGACGGCGCACTCGATCCCTATCTGGGTTTGATTTACACTCCCACGGAAGAGGTCATCGCGGAGGACGACGACAGCGGGGGCAATTCCAACGCCTACCTGAATGTGACGCTGCCGGAGACGGGCGAGTACCTCATTGTCGCCACCCGCTACGACCTCGACACCGGGACCTCGACGGGCATGTATACGCTGTCGCTGGCTGGCAGCAGCGGCCCGGTCAACGTGTCCACCACCACCGGCCCCCAGGAGATCAGCCCTGGCGTGTTCTACATGGGCGCCCTGGTACTGGCCGAGCCGGTCGTGGGCACCCTGAGCGACAGCGCCTATGCCCACCTTTACGAACTGGAACTACAGGCTGGCACTGAACTGGTCGTGGCCATGTTCGCCACCGAAGGGAGTGCGCTCGACCCCTATCTGGGCTTCGGCACCGAAGATGGTGATGTCCTGGCGGAGGACGACGACAGTGGCCCGCAGGTGGACGGTGGCATGTTCGATGCCTACCTGCGCCTGACCATCGCGCAGACGGGCACCTATCTCATCCTGGCCACCCGCGCCGGGCTGGAGCTTGGCACCAGCAGCGGTGACTACGTGCTCATCGCAGGCATCCCCGACGAAACCATTGGCGTGCAGGAGCAGACGACCGAGCAGCTTCCGCCGGGCATGGCTTATATGGGCATGATTGAGGCCGGGGCCACGATGACGGGCACGATCACCGCCGACACCTATTTCCACATCTACGAGTACATCGGCACCGCCGGCGAGCAGATCACCGTCACCATGACCGGCACCGGCGGCCTGGACTCGTACCTGGGCATCCTTGATCCCAGCGACGAGGTTATCGCCGAAGATGACGACAGCGCCGGCGGCCTGGACGCCCAGATTTCGATTCGCCTGCCGGAGAGCGGCTCATTCCTCATCATCGCCACGCGCAGCGGCATAGACGAAGGGACGACCACCGGCCCCTACTCGCTGACGCTGACCCCTGGCACGCCGCCCCCGCCCGCTGGAACAACCTCGACGGTGGGAGGGTTCGGCGGGCTGCCGGGGCGCGCTTTTGAAGTCGAAGGGGATGTGTTCTACCTGCGCGGGTTTGGAGCTTCCGACAGTGACGAGAAGTGCTCGTCGCTGGGCGCGTTCGCGGCTGTCTGTGCGGTTGAGGCGGTCCCTGGTCGCGCCGCGTACACGCCGCTGCGTTCCAGCCGGATCGTCATCAGCCTGGAGGAGATACAGTAGCGAACGGATAGCCGGGCCGGCTGGCCCTTACCGGAACGCCTCTCCCCCTAAGTCCCCCTCCCCGGCAGAGTTCCGGGGCGGACAGGCGGGTGAGAATCGTTGAGATGGGCAAAGTAAAGTGGTGGGTGGTATTAGCCCCACCCCTAAATCCTCTCCCCACGTTGTGGAGAGGGGACTTCCTGGCAGCCTGACTCCCCCTCTCCACATGGTGGAGAGGGGGTCGGGGGGTGAGGCTAGACGTGAGACGTTCGCCTGGTTTCACGTTCGCTCAATGCCTGTCCGCCCCCGAACCCCAGCAGAGCCAGCGAGGAGGCCGAGGGGCGTTCCGCCGAAGGAGGCTTCCAAAGTTTCGGAAACTTCGGAAGTCTGGAGCGTATCGCATACACCCCTACGCGATCATCTCGCCTACTGGTCGGTGCGCTGCTGGCTTCTCGTCTTCTCAGCCCGCACCGCGAGCTGGTCGAGAATCTCGGCGAAGGTTTCGCTGAGGAAGTTCGTGATCTCCTCCGACTCCTCTAGCTCCTCGTGGGCCACTTCGCGCATGGTGGCGATGAACGTCTCTTTCTGGATGATGCCCTGCTGGATGAGCAGCCGGGCGAGCGCCTTGGCGATCACGAACCCGTCCACGCCGCGTGCGCCCAGGCTGGCCAGCCCGCCGAACAGGTCCCCGAAGATCTCCTGCGTGGTACGAATATCGTCCTGCACGCGCCTTACCTCCTTGCCCCTACCACGATGGTTGGCCATGATGCGCGCCCGATTGTAACGCGAAGCGTCCAAGTCCGCCCGTGTTGCCTGGCAGGAGGGTCCACGAACAAGTTGTTGGGCAATCGTCAGAATGCCCCTATCCCCCGGCCCC
>CAYNHD010000045.1:0-15359 GCA_964396775.1 uncultured Thermoflexus sp.
GGACAGTGTTTCATGTCCCCATTTTACCCATATCCCTAAACTTATCCACTCCCGGTCAGATAGGTAGCTGTTTCCCATTGGTCGTTTGTGCCGAGTTTCCCTCCTTTCTGTGCTCAGGAATGCTGAGAGCAGCCAGCTTTTTTAGGCGTGGTTCTGCGGATGGTAGCGGCCCGGCTCCAGCACAATCGCCTGCAGCAGCGTGGCTACGCCGCCCATCACACAGGCGTCGAAGCCATGCTGGGCCAGCAGGATTTCCGTCGCCTCGGCGTTCCAGCGGAGCGCGCGCCAGGCGACTTCGGCGCGCACGGTGGGCAGCAGCCACTCGCCCGCCAGACTCAGAATGCCCCCCAAGACCACCAGATCGGGGTTGAAGGCGTTGATCAGGGAGGCGATGCCGATCCCCAGGTTACGCCCCACCGTCTCGAAGGCGGACAGGGCCACCGCGTCCCCCTGGGCAGCCGCCTCGACGATGAGCGGGATGGACAGGCGGCTCAGGTCGCCGCCGGTCAGGGCCGTCAGCACGCTGGGCTGCCCTCCCGCAACGGCCTGCCGCGCCAGCCGGAACACCGCCGACTGGCTGACCAGTGTCTCCCAACAGCCGCGGTTGCCGCAGTTGCACAGCGCGCCGTCGGGGTCCATCGTCATGTGCCCGAACTCGCTGGCGAAGCCGGTTGTGCCGCGCACAAGCTGGCCGTTGCGCACCACAGCCCCCCCCACGCCCACGCCGGCGCTGATGTAAAGCACCTCGTTGTAACCCTTCGCCGCGCCGAAGAGGGTTTCGCCCAGGGCGGCCATGTTCGCTTCGTTGTCCACAAACACCGGCACGCCGTCAAAAGCGTCGCTCACAATGGCCTGAAAGGGGACATCGCGCCATTGCAGGTTGGGCGCGAACAGCAAGGTGCCCGTCGCCTGTTCGACCAGCCCCGGCACACCGACGGCCACACCCAGCAGCCCCCCGCAGTCGGCGCAACGGCTGGCCCCGAAGTCCACCGCCTGATGCAGAAGGGCCAGGACGCGATTCATGATCGCCTCCTGGCTCTGGGTGCCGACCGTGTTCTCCTTCATGCGCCAGATCACGTCGCCCCCGAAGGTGGCGCAGAGCACCGAGATGAAGTCTACGCCTAGCTCGCAACTCACAATGTAGCCGGCGCGCGGGTTCAACCCCAGCATCATGGACGGGCGTCCCACGCCGGTAGAGCTTAAGCCGGTCTCGTGGACGAAGCCCATGTCCATCAGTTCTTGAACCAGGCTAGAGACGGTAGACTTGTTGAGGCCGGTGACTTCGGCCAGCGAAGCGCGCGAGAGTGAGGCGTGTTCTAACAGACGCCTCATGATCACGGAGAGGTTGATTTCGCGGACGAGCGTCTGATCGCCTGTCCGCAGGTGCGTGTGGTTCGACATAAACTTATGGTCGCAAAAGAACTATCTCGGCAAAAGAATCCATCCCGCAACGAGGCCTATGCGCGCAAGACCGCCCGCGTTCCGGGGATACTCACGACGCTACGCGGGCTGGCTACCTGCTTTGTTTGTTGCGCCAACCAACTAATTCTAATTATGGATCAGTTCCGGGAAAAGTCAAGAAGTTTACGGGGTGCACGTGCCAAATGGTCGGGGCGCAGCAGAGCGGCGCCCCTACGAAACCGGCGCGCGGTTAGTTCGCCAACAGTATCACACGCAGAGAGGGGACTTAACCGCACAGCGCCCCCCTCTCCGCCACGTGGAGAGGGGGCTGGGGGGTGAGGCTAGACGTGAAACGTTCGCCTGGTTTCAGAGGCCGTTTGAAAAGGCCTGCAACCCCACCCTAAATCCCTCCCCGCAGGCGGGGAGGGACTTCAAGAGCAGTCCTTTCTCCCTTCCCTCGCTTGCGGGGGAAGGGCCAGGGAGGGGGTAAAGATACCTCTCAAACGGCCTCTCACGTTCACTCAATGCCTGTCCGCCCCAGAACCGCTGGCGGGGAGGGGGTCGAGGGGTGAGGTTTCCACACGGTCTCTGAGCGTGCGCCCGCTGTCTGATTTCTCATAAGCGGGCAGATCGCGCGCCACTGGCCCGTCCCTGGAACCCCGCATAAGACGCTCGTTCGTGCCCCTAGATCAACTGCATATTACAAGATACAAGCCTGGGCCTGGAATACTCACTGCCAGACCGGGCACAGTTCTGCTAAGTTGCTCACTTTGTGGTATGCTGTTGCCAGTAGAGCGTTCGTCCGGTTGGCGCGAGCAAGCCCTGTTCGGGCGGAAGCGGGCCTGGAGAGCTGATTGTGACGAAAGTGCTGGTGATCGAGGACGAGGCGCACCTGCGCGAGAACATCGTCAGTATCCTCTCCTTCGAAGGGTTCGACACCCTGGCGGCGGCTGACGGTGCCATCGGCATTGACCTGGCACGCAAACAGGTTCCCGACCTCATCCTGTGTGACATTATGATGCCACACCTGGATGGGTATGGCGTGCTGGTCGCTCTGCGCAGCGAGCCGGCAACCAGCATGATCCCCATCATTTTCCTGACGGCGAAGGCAGGCCGCGACGATTTTCGCTATGGGATGGCCCTGGGCGCAGACGATTACGTGACCAAGCCCTTCACCCCCGATGAACTGCTGGATACGATTCACACGCGCCTGGAGCGCCAGCGCCTGCTTGAACAGGACTATCGCCACACGCTGGAAACCATGCGGTTGGCGACCGGCCTGGCCCTGCCGCTGGACTTACAGGCCCCCCTCAATAGCGTGCTGGGCAACGCCGGGCGCTTGGTGGTGGACGCGCCGGTACTTGCTCGCGACCAGATCGAAGCGTTGGCCGGTACCGTTCTCGACGCTACCCGCGACCTGCACCGCCGCATCGAAAACTACCTGTTGTTTGCCCAGTTGGAGATCATCCGCCTGGACCCGACGCGCGTGATCGTGCTGCGCAACAACCGCTTTCAGTGGCCGGGCGTGCTCATCGAGGAGACCGCGCGCGCAGAGGCCGCCCGTTGGGGGCGCGAGGCCGATCTGGAGGTCACCGCCGCCGATGCGTCCGTGAGCGTGACCAGGGAGAATCTGGCCAAGATCGTGCAGGAGGTGGTAGACAACGCGCTGAAATTCTCAGCGACGGGCACGCCCGTGCAGGTGAGGGGCGGTGTCGAAGGCGACACCTATGCGCTGCACGTCACCGATGGTGGCCGCGGCATTGCGCAGGAGACAGTGCACTACGTGATGAATCCGCCAGACTTTCTCACCAGGATACTCACCCTCCGCGACCATCCCGGCCTGGGGCTGGTCATCGTCCAGCACCTGGTGCAGGCCCACAAAGGGCACCTCACCCTGACGGGCACCCCTGGCCAGGGTACGCACGTGTGTGCGGCGCTCCCGCTGTACAAGGGTCCGTCCGAGCCATGACTGACGTGAAAGCCCCGCACACCCCGCAACAAAGCCGGGTCATCGTCTTCATCACCGATGCACAGGGTCGCCTGCTATATACCAACCCCCAGGTTACCGAAGCGACCGGGCGCGCGCTGGAAGAGGTGCCCGGCCAGATCGTCCGCATCCTGCACCCGGAGAAGACCACCCCCGCCGAGTACCGCGAGCGTTGGGAGGCCATCCGCGCGGGCCGGGAATGGTCGGGCGAGATTCTGGGCCACGAGCAGGGGGACGAGCCATCCTGGGAGTACGTGAAGCTCTCGCCCGTCCTCGATGCGAACGGTGCGCTGGCGCATATTGTGGTCATTCAGGAAGACATCACCGGGCATAAACACGCCCAGGCCGCTCTGCAAAGGCGCACTGAGGCCGTCGAACGGCTGTACGAGGCGGGCCGGCGGCTGGGCCGCACGCTCGACCTCGGCACGATCACCCAGACCATCCGCGAGGTCATCATGGGGGCGATGCCCTGCGACAACCTGATCGTCTCGTCCTACGACCCGACGACGCGCCTGATCCGATGCGAGGCGGCCTGGATTGGCGACAGGCAGCTCGACGCGAGCGCCTTCCCGCCCGTCCCGCTCAACCCGGAAGGCAAGGGCACGCAGAGCCTGGCTATTCACACCGGCGAGCCGGTGTACCTGCCAGACTTCGAGCAGCAGCGGCGCACCTCGGTCAGACAGCATTACGTGGCGGCCAATGGGACGGTCTCCGAGGGCTACGAGGCGCGCGGTGAGGAGATTCCCCGCTCGGCGCTGATCGTGCCGTGCAAGCTCGAGGGCCAGGCCATCGGGGTGCTTCAGGTGTTCAGCTACCGGCCCGACGACTACAGCGCGGACGACTTGCGGCTGCTGGAGGCGTTAGGTCCCCTGGCAGCGGCGGCGATGGCCAACGCCCGGCTGTATCAGCAGGCGCAGAGCGAGATCGCCGAGCGGCAGCGCGCCGAGCAGGCCGAGCGCGAACAGCGCGCCCTGGCCGAGGCGCTCAGCGACATAGCGGCGCTGCTCAACCAGTCGCTCGATTTGAACGAAGTGCTCGACCACATCCTGACTCACGTCGGGCGCATCGTCCCCTTCGATACAGCGCATATTGGCCTGGTCGAAGAGGGGGCGCTGTGTGTGGTGCGCTGTCACGGTTATGAGCGTTATGGCGGCGATGAGGCGGTCCTGGCCGCGTGCCTGCCGGTCGCGGACTACGCCAACCTGCGCACCATGGCCGCCAGCGGCCAGCCCTACCTCATCGCCGACGTACACGCCGATCCAGACTGGGTAAGGGTGGCGGAGCCAGACGCGCTGCACGCCTATCTGGGCGTGCCGATCAGGGCCGGCGACACCATGCTTGGCGTCGTCAATTTGATGAGCGAGACTGCCGGTGCCTTCACCCGGACCCAGGCCCAGCGGCTGAAGGCCCTGGCCGACCACGCCGCCATCGCCATTCGCAACGCCCAGCTTTATGACCGGGTGCAGCGGTATGCCGCCGACCTCGAAGCGCGCGTCAACGAGCGCACCGAGGCGTTGCGCCTCAGCGAGGAGCGGGCGCGCGCCCAATACAAGGCCGTGCCGGTGCCCACCCTCCTGCTACAGCGCCAGGCCGATGGCGAGTTTGTGCTGGTGGACTACAACGATGCAGCCTATAAGTTTAGCGAGGGCCATGCAGCGCACCAGCTAGGGGAAATAGCCTCGGCTTTTCACAGCGCACCCCAGGAACTCGTGGAAATGGCCCGCGAGTGCTTTGAGCAGCGCACCACGCTCCAGCGCGAGATGTACTATACGCTGCCGCAGATAGGGCAGCAGCTCTACATGCAGGTCACGCTGACTTTCCTGCCCCCCGACCTGATCCTGATCCACGCTGTTAATCTCACCGACCGCAAGCGCCACGAGGAGGTCTTGCACGCCGCGCTGGAACGCGAACGCTATCTGAGCGATCTGCGCGCGCGCCTGGTGACGACCGTCTCGCACCAGTTCCGCACGCCGCTGTCCATCATCCTCAGCAGCGCCGAAATCCTGGATCGCCATAGTGACAAGCTGTCCGATGACGACCGGCACAAACGCTTTGCCTATATTCGCGAAGCCGTCGAGCGCATGGTGCACCTGCTGGATGATGTGTGGGAGTTCGGCAGCGTGCAGGCGGCGGAGGTCGCCGTGAAGCCGGAGCCGCTAGTCCCGGCTGTGCTCTGCGAGCAGATCATCGCCCAGGTTGGCGAGAGCAAAGGCACTCACGTGCAGGTGCGGCTGGAGGGGCTGGAGTCGCCCGGCCTGGTGCTGCTCGACCGGCGGCTGTTCAGCCAGGCGTTGTATCATCTGCTGTCCAATGCGGTCAAGTTCTCGCGGCCTGGCGGAGAGGTTGTGGTGCGCCTGGGCCGCCAGAACGAGCGCCTCATCATCCAGGTACAGGATGAGGGCATCGGCATCCCGCTCGCCGACCGCAGCCACGTGTTCGACGGGTTCTATCGTGGCAGCAACGTCGGGGAAATCCCCGGCACCGGCCTGGGGCTGGCCGTTGCCAGGCACAATATCGAGCTATGTGGGGGGACGATCAGTCTTGAGAGCGAAGAGGGCGTGGGCACGACCTTTACCATCACCCTTCCCCTGTCCGAAGCGATCTCTTCCGCCAGCGATGGCGGAGCGGCTCTGCTCGCCTGAGTGCGCCTACCGATGAGTCACCGCTTATCCTTACAGCGCGCGGCGCGCCACCCGCTGCCCCGTTGGACGGCGGCGCTGGCCTGGACGCTGCTGGTCTGTCTGCTGATGCTGCTGCCCGGCGAGGACTCCATTGCCGAGGACACGTCTGGCTTCTTCGGCGGCACAGACATGACCGACGCCTTCGGTCACGTGCTGCTCTTCGGCATCCTCACAGCCCTGTGGTACGCGGTGCTGGTCTGCTACCTGGCCCCGGCTCCGGCGCTGCGGGGGGCGCTCGTCGTCGGGGCGGCGTGCGGGCTGCTGCTGGAACTGGGACAGGGCATTGTCCCGCAGCGCGGGCTGTCTCTGCTCGATCTCACGGCGAATGTGGTGGGCGCGCTGGCCAGTTTCGCCGTGCTGCGCACACCCATCGGGCGGCTGCTCGCCCCCCCGCGCTGACGAGGGCCTGGGCGCACCCCCCGGCCCCCTCTCCACGTGGTGGAGAGGGGGAGTCAGGCCGCCATGAAGTTCCCTCTCCTCCTGAACCCTCTGCGCGGGCGGCTCACGGCGCGCTGAGCAGGGCACGCAAGGCCAACGGCGTGTTGGTGGTGAACTGATCCACGCCTGCCGCCAGCAGCCGTCGGGCGTTGGCTTCGGCTACCGGGTCGCCGCAGTCGAGCGTCCAGGCGTCGCACTTCATGCCCGCCGCGTGCAGCGCAGCAGCCCAGTCGAAGCCGTCCTCCAATGACTGAACCAGGAAGTGATGGTTGATGTAGAGCGTGGTGGCCTCCGGCAGCAACGCCATCAGCGTCGCGCAGCGGTCGCCCAGGTAGTCAGCCGCCGGCCAGATGCGCCGCGCGGCCAGGGGATGGTCGTCGTAGTAGCCATACGCCCCCACCTGATGAGGAAGTTCGGCGGGGTCGCGCGGGTGAGCGGTGTCCGGCCAGCCGATGTAGAAGTGAATGTCGAAGCCCAGTTCCAGCCAGGGAGCCAGCCTGCGCAACCGGCGAAGCTGCCAGTCTGCCTGGCTGCTGACGATGACCCGCTCGCCCAGCGGCTCGATCAGGCGCGCCAGGCGGATCAGCGGCTCATCATCCGCGAAAGGCACCACATCCTTGTAGTCGAGTTGCAGGCGGGTGCGCGCCGGATGCTCCACGAAGAGAGCGACGACTTCGCCCAGCGTGGGCACGTGAAAGTCTGTCGCCGCGCCGTTTACCTTGCAGCGCAGCTCGCGCGCCTGGCGGGCCGTGCAATGGGCCACCGGCCCGCTGCCGGTCGTCTCCGACTCCAGCACCGGGTCGTGCACCAGCAGATAGTCCTCATCGGCCAGGGCGGTGACATCCACCTCGATGAAATCCGCGCCCCGTTCGAGCGAGGCCCGCACTCCTTCGAGCGAATTGGGCGGGAAGCCCTGCCCGTCCAGCGCGGCCATGTGGTGGACGATCAGCGGGGGGCGGAGCGGTAAAGCGGTCATGCGGTCTCCTGACAACGAGAAGGTTGTTGGTTATTGGTTGTTAGTTGTTGGTTGTCAGTAGGGCACACCTGCCACCGAACTGCCGTTACCAGAAACCAGTCACCAAAAACCAACCACCAATAACCAATCACTGTCCGGGCACGAGACGCTCGACGCCCGCTGCCTCAAGCTCGCGCATGACGGCGTAGCTGGTCATGTCCAGGTGGATCGGCGTCAGCGAGACGTAGCCGTTGTGCGTGGCCCACAGGTCGGTGCCTTCTTCGGTCATGTCGCCGCTGGGCGCTTCACCGCCGATCCAGTAGTAGGGCCGGCCATAAGGGTCAATGCGCGTGATCAGCGCGTCGTTGTACGTGCGCAACCCCTGCCGCACGATCTTGAAGCCCTTGATCTGCTCCAGCGGCAGCGGGGGGACGTTCACGTTGAGCAAGGTCAGCGGCGGCAGGTTGCGGTACAGCCCCAGGGTGACCACCTGGCGGGCAATGGCCGCCGCCGGGCGGTAATCGGCGTCTTCTGAGAAATCCACCAGCGAGAAGGCGATGGCCGGCTTGTGCCAGATTACCGCCTCGAACGCGGCGGAGACGGTGCCGCTGTAGGTCAGGTCCTGGCCCATGTTCGCCCCGCGATTGATGCCCGACACCACCAGGTCAATTGGCTCCTTGATGAAGCCCAGCAACGCCACCGCCACCGAGTCCGACGGCGATTCGGACGTGGCGAAGGCCGCGACGCCTTTGATCGGGAAGGAGGAGGCGGGATCAATGCGCAGCGGCTTGTGCATGGTCTTGCGGTGGCCGATTGCGCTGCGATTCTCGCGCGGCGCGACCACCGTCACCTGGCCGAAGGGCAGCATTGCCTCGGCCAGCGCCGCGATGCCCGGCGCATAAACCCCATCGTCGTTGGATACCAGGATGTGCATGGTTGTCACCTGCGCTGCGCCAAATACGTGCGGTCTGAGGCGCGCATTGTACCACGTCTGGCAGGGGGATCACAGCCCTGGGTGCGCTCGCGGGCGTGCGAAACCTGCCCGTAGGGGCGTATGGCCATACGCCCTACACCCCCGCACGCGGCAGCCGCGCCCTGACTCGCAACTCCCCAGGCGTCCAGTGCGTACTTATCCATAGCTAAGTCAGGAGGAGTGCTTATGAACGCGCACGTCATCACCGACCAGGACCGTGAAATGGCGCAGAAGTGTCTTGAGTGCGCCATATGCTCGCGCGCCCGCCGCAAGGGGCGCGGGCTGGCTTTCTGGTTCGTCAAGTATGTCGAGGGCGGTATGTGCCCCTACTGCCAGGCTTATGAGCGCGTCTACGGGCGCAAAGCCCACGAGCCAGTCCGTTAGGGGCGCTGCTCCGCTGTCCCCGGCCCGAAAATCAGACTTCCGAAGTTTGGCAAACTTCGGAAGTCTTGTGTCTGCGCCTCATCCTCTGACGCCCGTCAGATGCCCCCACCTGAGGCGGGCGAATAACCCTACACCCCGTTCGCCAGATGCCGCGCGAACCACCCCACCACCTGCTGATCGTACTCGTCCGGGTGGCGTTTGTTCGCCTCGCGGTGACCGCAGTCCGCCAGCGACCACACCTCCGCTGGCCCCGTCACGCGCGCAGCCAGCGCGCGCACCTCGTCCGTGCGCACAAACGGGTCGCGCTCGCCGTGAACGAACAGCGCCGGTACGCTGATGCGATCCGCCAGGGTGATGGGGTTGGCGCGGGCAATCTCGTAGCCCGCTCGTAGCGCCGCCACCCACAGCACCACGCGCGCGAACCCGCCCGCCAGCGGCCCCGGCACGCCGCGCAAGCGCAGGTAGCCTTGCAGGAGGCCCGCCAGCCTGGGGAATGCTCCGTCCACCACCAGCGCAGCGACGCGCGCATCCTGCGCGGCGACCAGCAGCGCCACGCCCGCGCCCATGCTGAAGCCGAGCACGCCTGCCCGCCCCACGCCGCGCTCCCCTTCTAGGTAATCGAGCGCGCCGAAGAGGTCGGCCTGTTCCAGCGCGCCGAGCGTCACCAGGCCGCCCTGCGAGCGCCCGTGTGCGCGGAAGTCGAAGAGCAGGACGTTGAAGCCCGCCCGCTGCAACGGCACCGCCTGGGGGATGTCCTTGTCCAGGCTGCCGTTTTGACCGGGGCACATCACCACTGTGCCGCGCGCATCGCCAGCAGCGGGAATCCACCAGCCGCCGAGCAGCAGCCCGTCGCGGCTGGGGAACCACACTTCTTCGCCAGGTAGGTCGTGGTTGGCGGGTGAGTCGGGCGGGTCTGGGTCGCGGCGGCGCATAAGGGGCACCGTCGCGGCGTAGGCCAGGGCCAGAACGGCCAGCGCGAGCGCCCCGCCGATCCACAGCGCGGCCAGGAGCGCGATCACGGGGCGTCCTCGGCAGGGGGCCAGGAGTGCAAGCGCGCGCCCATGACGCTAATCGCCCAGGCAGGTGCCGATGCGCCGCGCGCTCTCGATCCAGGGGTGATCGAGCGGGACGGTCTTGCGCCGCCCGGCGACTTCGGCCAGCGGCACCGGCTCAACGCCATCCCCGCGCGCGGCGACCAGCACGCCGCTGACGCCCTGCGCGATCAGGTCGGCGCAGGCCGTGCCGAGCCGCGTCGCCAGCAGCCGGTCGGCGGCAGAGGGCGTGCCGCCGCGCTGCAGGTGCCCCAGGATGGTCACGCGCGATTCCAGACGGGTGAGTTGCTCAAGCTGCTGGGTGAGCCGCACAGTGTTGCCCACCCGCCCGGCTTCCAGCTCGGCCAGGTGTGCTTCGGCCCTGGCAAGCCCGTCCTCGTCGCCTTTCTTCTTCGCTTTGGCAACCGCTTTGTTGGCCTCGTCCAGGGCGGCGGCGGTCTCCCGTGACATGGCCCCTTCCGACACGGCGACAATGGAGAACGCCTTGCCGCCCCGGTAGCGTTCCAGGATGGCTTCAGCCACTTTCGCCACGTCGTAGGGAATCTCCGGGATGAGGATCACGTCCGCGCCGCCGGCGACCCCTGCGCCGAGCGCCAGCCAGCCGGTGTTGTGCCCCATGACCTCGACGACGATGATGCGGTGATGGCTGTGCGCCGTGCTGTGCAGGCGATCAATGGCCTCCGTAGCGATGCCCAGTGCCGTGTCATAGCCGAAGGTGACATCCGTGCGGGCCACGTCGTTGTCAATCGTCTTGGGCAGCGTGATCACATCCAGGCCGTGCTGCATCAGGCGGTAGGCGTTCTTCTGCGTGCCGCCCCCGCCAATGCACACCAGCACATCCAGGTTGTGCTTGTGATAGTTGGCGACGATGACATCGGTCATGTCCATTTCCTGGTCGCCCATGGGCATCCGGTGCGGCTTGTCGCGGCTGGTACCCAGGATGGTGCCGCCGATGGTCAGAATGCCGGACAGCGCCGCGCGATCCAGGCGCATGGTGCGGTTTTCCATCAAGCCGCGAAAGCCATCGCGGAAGCCGATGACGTTCATGCCATAAGCGCCCAACGCGGCTTTGCCCACGCCGCGCAGGGCCGCGTTGAGGCCGGGGCCGTCGCCGCCCGCCGTCAGAATGCCGATGTGCTTGGCCATTGGGTCCGTCCTCGCGTTACCAGTCGGGAGTAGGGAGTCGGGAGTTGGCAGTTGTGCGATGATCTCCATGCTACCCATGAAGAGCCTGCGCGCGCAACCTTACCCCCTGGCTTCGCTGCGCCCGGCGTTTCCTCCTCTTGGTACACTGTGCCGGGGAAGGGCCAGAAAGAGACTTCCGAAGTTTTGAAAACTTCGGAAGTCTGATGCCGGCGCGTCAGCGCCGAGCAGGGGCGGAGTCACGTAAGGGCGTATGGCAATACGCCCCATGAACCCGCCAGTCTCGCGTAGGGGCGCTGCTCTGCTGCGCCCTGGGCCATAACCAGGCCTCCAAACTCTTGGGGGGAAAGCACCGCACCCGCCAGGCAAAGTCCCCCTCCCTAGCTCGGCTGGAGAGGGGGACTGAGGGGGAGAGGCGTGCGATCCACAACCAGACTTCCGAAGTCTGCGCAGACTTCGGAAGTCCCTCTCGGCGCGCGCTATTTGTTCTTGGGCGGCGAGGGCAGCGACCGCTGGCGGCTCGCGTCCTCGTCGGCGGGCGTGTTCTGCGGGTACTGGTCGGACTCTAGCTCGTCGGTGAGTTGCGTGGCCTCGGTCTCCACCAGGATAGGCGGCGCATCCATGGGCAGCGCCGGCGTCTCGAAGATATTCGAGTCCTCGGTGATGTCCGACGTGAAGACGATGATGTTCGAGTTGCACCACCACGTCGGCGCGTAGTCGGCGATGTCGTTGTCGGTCACCAGGCGAGTCTGGCCGCTGGCGAACTCGTACACGTAGATGTCCAGGTCGCCGTCGAGATCGGACTGGTAGGCGATAAGCGAGTCATCCGGCGAGAAGACGTGCAAGCTGGCATCGCCGTCCGGGTCAGAGACCGGTGCCACTTCGGAGCCATCGGCGTTCATGGCCATCACTACCCCGTTGTCACCAAAGCGGTAGCTGTAGAAGGCGATCTTCGCCCCGTCGTGCGAATACTGCGGCTCGTGATCGTCGCCCAGGCCGTCGCTCAGCCGCCTGACTTCCAGCGTGGCGATGTCTAGCTCGTAAATCTGCCAGAAGCCGTCGCGGTCGCTCTGGAAGACGATCTTCGAGCCGTCCGGCGACCAGAAGGCGTTGAGATCGTTGCTGGGGCTGTCGGTCAGGCGCGTCTCGACGCCGGTTGCCACATTGACCATGTACAGGTCCCAGTTGCCGTTGCGGGCCGAGTCATAGACGATGTGCGCGCCGTCCGGCGACCACATCGGGTCAATGTCAATCGCATTCAGGGTATAGGTGACGCGCTGCTGGAAGGTGCCGTCGGCACTGCCGATGTAAATCTCCCAGTTGCCGTCGCGGTTGCTGGCGAAGGCGATCCATTCGGCGTCGGGCGCGCGGCTGGGCGCGACATCATAGACGCGCGGCCCCACCCCCTGCGTCAGGTTCGGCTCGGCCCCCGGACGGCCCGGCAGGTCGCCCAGGCGGAAGACTTCCCAATCGCCCGTCTGGTTGGTGTGGTACACCAGCCAGTCGGGGCACATGCCCGCGCCCACCTGTAGCGGTGTCCAGGGCTGGCGTGGTGCTTCGGTCGGCGCGCAGCCTTCCGCCGTCATTGTGATCACCGGGAAGCCGTTCGGCCCGATCTCCAGCGTCTCACCGCAGACGGGTGTGGGCGGTGTCGGCGATGGGGGGGGCGGCGGGGGCGGGGGCGGCACGCAGCCGGCAACGGACGCCTGGGCCAGAGCCAGACCTCCCGCTACCTGATCAACCTCAAAGCGCAGCGTGCCAGGCACGCCGGGGAAGCGGAACTCTTGCGACGCACCGGCAGCCAACTGCACCGCTCCGCTGTTGATCAGCGTGTCGTTCTGGTACAGCCGCCAGGCCGTCGGGCCGCCCATGTCGAATCCGGCATTGGTGACCGTGAAGGCGACTTCATAAGTGGGCACGACGCACAACCCATCCGCCAGCAAGACAGGGGGCGGTGCAGGCGTGTGCGTCGGCGGAGGCGGAGGCGTGTTGGTTGGTTTCGGTGTGTTGGTCGGCGTGGCGGTTGCCGCCTGGCAGACTTCCGCGGTCGCGCTCACGGTGCGCGGACTGTGCACGTCATGCTGGTAGGTGATCATAACCGTATGCGCCGCGTTGGAGGTGACGAAAGTCGCCGTCCCACCGGCGGGCGCGGTGCCATTTCCGCTCTCGGTCCCGCCGACCACTTCCCACGCGAAAGGCTGGTCAAAGCTGTTGGGATTGCTCACCGTCCACAGTTGCGACCCGTCGTCCTGGCACTCGTAGCTCAAGGTCAGGTCGCTCAGGCATGACTCGCCACTTTGCTCCACGTCTACCTGCGTACCATCTACGCGCAGGATGACCGTCTTTGGCCCTGGCGTGGTCTGAAAATAGACATCGCTGTTGGCTGCCGCCGTGCCGCTGCCCGCTTCGCTGCTGCCCTCCACCTGCCAGGTGAAGGAGACGTCGAACGGGTTGGTATTGCGTACACGCCAGAGGAGATGATCCTGCTCTGGGTAGCCGCACATGAAGGTCAAGTCCAGGCCAGGTACGGGGGTGCTGGTGGCCGTCGGTGTGTTCGTCGGCACCTGGGCGCAGTTGGCCGTCACGCTCAGCGTTGCCGTCTCGAAAGTCGCGGACGAATAGACGATGGTCATGGTGGCGTTGCCAGCATAGGGGCCGTAGGGCAGCAACTCACCAGGGCCAATGGTGAAAGTGCCGCTGGCCCCAGGCCCGCCGGGTTCGGTGACCTGCCACGTGCCGGATGCGGCGTTGGTGCCGCTGAAGTAGCCGATCACGAACGTAGCCGTGGTGTCTGCGTTGCACTGCACCCCCAGGTTAAGCACAGCATCGGGGCGCGGGGTGTTGGTGGGCGTGCGTGTCGCTGTGGGCGTGCGCGTGGCGGTCGGGGTGCGTGTGGCCGTCGGCGTCGGCGAAGGCCCTTCAGTGGCGGTGGCCGTCGGCGTGCGCGTGTTAGTGGGTGTCCGCGTGGCCGTAGGGGTCGGAGACGGCCCTTCAGTCGGTGTGAAAGTAGGCGTGCGCGTGGGCCGGGGCGTCCTGGTGGCAGTGGGGGTGAAGGTGTTCGTCGGCGTGGGCAGCGGGACGCACGTGCCCGTCGCGCTCAGCGTGACCAGTTGCGTCGAGGTGTTGTACTGGATCGTGATGGTGGCATTGCCGGCAAACGTGCCGATCACGGCGCTCTGCCCCGGATTGACGCTCAAGGTACCGGTGGTCGTCTGGGCCGTATCAGGTTCAAAGACGGAATACGAGAGATTGGCCACTCCGCCGCCGATATTGACCACGCTGAAGGTTGCCGTCAGGTCGGGGTTGCACAGGATGAACAGTTGCAGTAGAGGGTCTTCCTCTGCCACAGTGTCCGGCCCCTGCGCGGCCAGGCTCGGTCGAACCGCTGCCCCCGGCTGCGCGAGCGCCACCGTGGGTATCCCCTGCGCAGGAGTCAGCGAGGCGGCGAGAGGTTGGGTGGGTTCTTCAGCAAGCGGCTGCTCAGTCGGCTCTGACGAATCCGGCTCAGGGGACGGCTGCTCGCTGCCAGCCTCCAACGATACCGCTGTAGGGGATTCGGCTGGTGAGTCAACCGCTGGACAGCCGCCGTTGTCCGCCGGGTCAGCGTCGGCGGGGCAGGCGTCGTCTTGGTCCAGAACGCCATCGCCATCCCTATCTGCATCAGCGTTCTGGGCGACGGAAGTGGGTTGGTCACTGGCGGTGCCATAGAGACCTACATCGTCTCCGAACACCAGGGCAGCGATGACCAGAAAAGACAGGATAATGGCGGAGATGACCCAGGTCTGCTGTGTCGGTCTTCCAGTGCGCATCATGTTAGATTCCCCTGATAAAGATGCTCTAATCGGTCGTGGCTTGCGCAGCGCCGGGCACCGGCGCAAGTGGACATTCAGGACGATATGCAGCTACGTTACTTGCTCGCTACAAGCCCACCGTGCAGGTCGTAGCAGGAAACACACACACCTCACCTTTCCTATCGCGCCTTTGCGCGAAAGGAAGAAGCTGCAGGTGTTGTACCTGAGTGTCAGAAAACGATTCTCTCCCCCAATGCCTGGCAAAGTTCGCTGCCAGACATGGCTTTGCTAATTTTACCATGATTATATGCCATAGCCCCACGATTTCGACAAATTCACAGATGTAAAGACTACAAGCCCTGCTGCCCAGCCTGCGCCCGCCGCCAGGCAGCAGCAACAACCTAGGGTCCACGAACAATCTGTTGCCAGGGGAAGTTCGGAAATGCTTGCTGAACGCCTCCCCCCTCAGTCCCCCCTCCAGCCGAGCTAGAGGGGGGATGATCTGGCAGGCGGTTCTCCCCTTCCCCCAGCAAAGCTAGGGGAAGGGGCCGGGG
>CAYNHD010000046.1:0-15143 GCA_964396775.1 uncultured Thermoflexus sp.
TCTGCTCCCCCTTTCTCCGCTGGCGGGGAAAGGGGGCTGGGGGGATAGGGGTCAAGCAGGCCAAACCGCACGCCTATTTCCGCCCTGATGTACTAGGCTGCTGTCGGGAGTACGTACAGCGATCTCGCTTGTCACCGGTGAATAGCCTCACCCCCGGTCTCGCTGCGCATCAGCGCCGGGCGGGGGCGAGGTTACGTAGGGGCGTATTGCAATACGCACCTACGGGCGCAGCAGAGCAGTGCCCGTACCGAAAGACCTTCCAACTATCGGTCTCTACCATATGTCAGGCCATCAGGGGGGGACGGAGCAGCCTCACTCCCGTTCGTAGACCTGAACCATGCTCACCAGGACGGCGCGCGTGAACAGATTGACCTGGCGCAGCGTCGCGCCCCAGGCACTCTGGGGCCGGACCGTGCCCGTCTCGGCAAGCTGCACGACGGAGTCCACCAGGAAGTCCACGAAGTAGAAATAGCCCTCCAGCGTCTGCGACAGCGACAGACCCTGGCTCTTGAGCAGCCGCCCATAGGTCTGGCCGATGTCGCGGGCTGTCTCGCGCCCGCTGCTGGCAGCGGGGTTCGCCAGGTGGTCAATCAGGGCGTCCATCAGGCGCAGACCCTGGCGGCGCATGACCTCGCGCGCGTCAGGACTCAGCCGCCCGAACCACCCCAGGCGGGCCAGCGCCTCGCGGTCGCTCATTTCCATCCGCGCGCGGCCCAGGGCGCTCTGGACGAGCACCTGTGCTTCCGCTGGCTGGGTGATGCGGTTCGACGCCAGCCACTGTTCCAGGTCCGCCCGGCGGAAGCGACGGTGACCGCCCGGCGTGCGCCGGTAGGGTAGCTCGCCCTGTTCGGCCCAGTTGCGGATGGTCGCCGGGTGCACGCCGATGATCTGCGCGGCCTCGCCCAGGCTCACCCATTCTGAGGGCTGGTCGCGTTCCGGGGTTTCGTGTGCCTGTGTCATGCTCTTCTCTGCCGGTACGGGCATCTTGGTGGGCGTATCTCATTTCCGGGGCACAAGATCACCGCTGAGGCGCAGAGAGCGCAGAGAAAAGATAGTAAAGATAGTAGGGAGAGGGTGTTAGTTCTTCTCCGCGTCCTCTGCGTCTCTGCGGTTCACACATTTTGCCCCCATCGTGAGATGCACCCCATCGTGGTTGGGATGATTCTATAGCATATCCACCGGGTCTATATCCACGATCCAGTCCTCAGGGATGTCTGTGCCGTCCAGCACGCCCACCGGATTGGCGCTGCGCACGACCAGATGCCAGCGATAGAGGTTGTTGCGCCGGGCGAAAAAGCACGGCGTGGGGCCGATGATCTCGGTGGCTGTGAACTGCCCGGCGGTGATGCGCCGCTCGATGATCAGGCGGGCGCGCTGCGCCTCGGCTTCGGCGCGGTCGGCGGTCGGGTACTGGAAGATGAGGCGCGCCAGCCGCCGGAACGGAGGGAACCGCTGGTCGCGGCGGTGGGCGATCTCCTGGCGGTAGAAGGTCAGGTAGTCATGATGGGCGGCGGCGCGCACGGCATAGTGCTCCGGCAGGTAGCTTTGCAGCACGACACGCCCGCCCAGCGCGCCGCGCCCGGCTCGCCCGGCGACCTGCGTCAGAAGCTGGAACGTGCGCTCGCCGGAGCGGTAGTCGGGCAGGCCGAGCGCAGTGTCGGCGGAGACGATGCCCACCAGCGTCACCTGCGGCAAATCCAGCCCCTTGGCGACCATCTGCGTGCCGATCAGGATGTCGGCGCGATGCGCGGCGAAGGCGCGCAGAATCTTGTCGTGCCCGTCCGCAGCGGTCACCGTGTCGGCATCCCAGCGGATGACTCGCGCCTGGGGGAACTCCTCGCGCACCGCCGTTTCGATCAGCTCCGTGCCCTGGCCGAAGTGCCGGATGCGCTTGCTGTTGCACGCCGGGCAGACGGTGATGTGCCCAGTCGTGTAGCCGCAGTAGTGGCAGATGAGGGCTTCGCGCGGGCCGTGATAGGTCAGCGGCGTGCTGCAGCGCGGGCACATGGCGATGTAGCCACAGTCGCGGCACATGATGAAGGTGGCCGTGCCGCGCCGGTTGAGGAACAGGATGGCCTGCTCCGCGCGCTCCAGCACTTCGCTGATCGCAGAATGCAGCAGCCGGCTGAAGATGCTGCGGTTGCCGGCGCGCAACTCCTGGCGCATGTCCACGACATGCACGGCGGGCAGGTCGGCGTAAACGGCGTCGGCGGCGTCGGTGGGATGGTAGCGCGCCTGCGGCGCGTTCAGCTGACGGGTTAGCTCGGCGATGCGCTCACGGTGGGCGATCACCCGGTCGGGCAGCGACAGAAGCTGGTAGTCGCCGCGCTCGGCGCGGAAGAACGTGCCCACGTCCGGTGTGGCGCTACCCAACAGCACCGTGCCCCGCGTGATGCGCATGAGGGCGATGGCCGCCTCGCGCGCGTGGTAGTAGGGCGGGGCAATGGGCGGCGACTGCTTGTAGCTGTCGTCATGCTCCTCGTCGAGGATGACCAGCCCCACGTCGGGTAACGGTGTGAACAGCGCCGAGCGCGCGCCGACCACCACGTGCACCTGGCCGGCCCGCGCGCGCCGCCAGGCGTCGTAGCGTTCGCCGACCGACAGCCCACTGTGCACCACGGCCACGCTGCCCGGAAAGCGCGCGGCGAAGCGGCGCACGGTCTGCGGCGTCAGGGCGATCTCCGGCACCAACACAATCGCCTGGCGACCCTGGGCCAGCGCCCGCTCGACGGCGCGCAGGTAGATTTCTGTCTTGCCGGAGCCGGTGACGCCGTGCAGCACAAACACGCCAGAGGTCTCCGGCGTGGGCGATACGTCACCCCAGTGGATGGTGTCCATGTACCGCTGGACGGTCTCCCAGACGCGGCGCTGTTCGGCGGTGAGCGGCGGGGCGACGGTCGGCAGGAACTCCTGCTCGCCCACCGGATCGCGCCAGATTTCCGCCTCCCCCAGCGCCACCAGATCGTCGTCGGCCAGGCGGCGCAGGTGCACGAGCGTGGTGCCCGTCGCCTGTGTGACTTCGCGCAGCGCGACCGCCCCCCCGGCCTGGGCCAGGTATTCCAGCACGGCCAGGTATGGCGCGCCGCCGCGTAGCTCGATGATGCGCTCCATTACCGCCTGGGGCGGGTGCACAAGTTCGACGGTCGCCGGGTCCGTCCAGCGGCGGACCGTCCCGG
Organism: uncultured Thermoflexus sp.; assembly: GCA_964396775.1. Classification (GTDB taxonomy): domain Bacteria; phylum Chloroflexota; class Anaerolineae; order Aggregatilineales; family Aggregatilineaceae; genus UBA2029. The sequence continues at coordinate 3,177 of CAYNHD010000046.1, forward strand.
CTTTCTCCAGCACGCCCACCGCACGGGTATTCAGCGCGCTCAAGGGAAGGGGGCCGTTGGCCTCAAGAAGCTGCTGCAACACCTGGCGCTGCGCGTGGGCGCGGGCGTAGTCTCCCGCTTCCAGGTGCGCGGCAATCTCCGCCGGGGCGACGGTGAGTTCGACCCACGTCTGGCTGACGGTCTGGCGCAGGTCGCCGGCCTCGACCAGCGTGTGGATCGGCCCCTCTGTGCAGCCAACCGCCGCCATCACCGCGCTGACGCTCAAGCGTTGGTGGCGCGCGGTGAGTAGCACCTCCAGCACGTTGGCCCGCCGCGACTCGCGGCCCAGCCGGGGGGCGACAGCCTTAATTCGCGGCGGGGCGATGTTCAGTTGGACGGTACGCACCGTCTGCGGGCGCACGTCGGGCGCTTCCAGGATCGGGTCCTGGCGGACGATGCCCCGCTTGACCAGTCCGGCCAGCGGCCCCTGCCAGCGAACTCGACGTAGCGCGTGGGCGATCTGTCGCCCGCGCAGCGGCCCGCGCCGGTGGAGCAGGCTGACCAGGCGCGTTTGCGTCTTGGAGAGGTCTGCGGCGTCCTCTTCAACCAGCGTGTAGAGCAGATCGCCGCGCTTGGCGATGCCCGGCGGCAGCATCAGCCACAGGCACAATCCCAGCGGGGCGAGCGTCTCGCGCGCGAGCCAGCGAGCCAGTTCAAGCTGGGCGGGGGTGATCACCGGCACAGGGTCCAGCCGTTCCAGGACGGGCTTGGTCTGCGGGATGGGCGCGTGCTCATGCAGGCCGACGACGATGCCCGTCGTGTGCGCCGTGCCGAAGGAGACCTTGACCAGGTGCCCCGGCGCGATCAGGCCGGACAGGTGATCCGGGATATGGTAGTGAAATGTGCCCTGAACGCGGCGGTTGACGGCAATTTCAGCGAACATCAGCTGCCAGGCGGCTCAGCGCCGGGGTCGGCGGCCCGCTTGCAGAACAGTGCCGCGCCATAGCCGACCACTTGCTGGTAGTCGTGCGTCACGTCGCCCGAAGTCGCGTAGCCGACGACTTGGGCGGTGTCCGCGCCCAGCGCCCGCGCCGCGATCATCACCGCCGCGATGGCCCCGCGCCCGCAGGCGAAGCCAGAGCCGTTCATCTCCGCCTGGATCACACCTGCCGGGTCGTAGCGGGCGACGGCATCGAGCACCGCCCCGTCGAGCCTGCGGGCGATGTCCTGCGGGTAGAAGTGCGACAGGTCGGAACTGGCGACGAGCAGCGCGCGCGCGCCGGCCAGCGTGTCGGCGAGGGCCTGGCCGAGCACCTGGGCCATCTCGTAGGACTGCTCTACCAGGGCGAGCGGGATCACGCGGAACTCGCCGAGCGCGCGCTGGAGGAAGGGTAACTCGATCTCCAGCGAATGCTCCGGGTCGGTGCGCACCGCTTTGATCGGCATGGTTTGCCCCAGCGCCGCCAGAGCCGCCCGGTCAACCGGCACCTGGCCGAGCGGCGTCTCGTAGGCTTCGTGAGCGGTGGTGATCACCGGCGCGTCGTAGGGGTAATGCGACGGGCCGACCAGGGCGACGACCTCTACGGGCAGACCCCGCACCGGCTTGAAAGCGTGCCCGGCGATGGGGCCGGAGTAGCGGTGCCCGGCGTGCGGCGTCAGAAGGCCGATCAATTCGCCGTCCAGGGCGGGCACGTTGGCCTGCTCCATGTACTCATCCACCGAGCGCGCCAGGCGCAGCGGGTCGGCAGGGTACCAGCGCCCGGCAATGGGGGAGGGGCGCACGTCCTGATAGAGGTGTGGCGCGTTCATGGCTGGCCCTTTCGCTACCAGGTGCGAACAGCCTTCTACTCACATTCTACTATTGCCTGCCCCGGCAGACTAGTACTCTGCGCCAAAGGGGATGCATTTCACAATGAGGGCGACATACTGAACCGCAGAGACACAGAGAACGCAGAGAAGAACCATGAAGATTCTCCGCTTTTCTCTGCACTTTCTGCGTCTCTGCGGTGATGCTTTGACCTGGCAACGAGAACGACCGTGCCAACGCAAAGCCGGGTGACTGCTGACAATCACCCGGCCTGGCAGGTTGGTGTGTAGCTTGTGGGGCGCTCTACTTGATGCGCGCCAGCACGTCGTCCTCGTTCATCAGCAGGTAGGTCTTGCCCTCGAACTTGATCTCGGTGCCAGTGTACTTGGGGAACAGCACGCGGTCGCCGACCTTCAGATCGGTTTCCATGTCGTCGGAATTGCCGATGGCCTCGATGGTGCCCTGCTGCGGTTTCTCTTTGGCCGTCTCCGGCAGCAGCACGCCGCCCGGCGACTGCGCTTCACCCTCAATCGGCAGGACAAGAACACGAGCGCCCAGGGGTTCGATATTGATCTTGTTGGACATGTGACTTTCTCTCCTTAGTGCGTCGAGTTGTGTAAGCCTTGCGGTCCAAGACCGGCTGAGCGCGGTCGTTGGCTAAGTTCCGCCGCTGGGGCAGGATCGCTCACCGCACGGCGGCCTTTAGCTTCTCCAGGAGCATCTGCTCAGGGGCTGCACCTTCGAGATAAGTGTACTCGTTGATCACGGTGCGCGGCACGCCCATCACGTCGTACTTCTGGCCGAGGTGCGGGAACTCGGTGACTTCCACCATGTCCGCCGTCACTTTGTCCGAGGCGTAAGCAAGCTGGTGGGCCAGCATCACCGCGCGCGGGCAATAGGGGCAGGTGGGCGTCACGAAGACCTGCAGGTGCAGCGGCGTGTGGAGCGCGTCCAGGAACTTGTGCGTGCTGTCTTGTAGCTCCACATTGCCGGTGCCGACCAGCACAATCGCTTCGAGCAGTGACGTGAACTCGTAGCCCGACGGGATGCCGAAGAAGCGGATGCCGTAGTCGTGACCGCTGTCACCCAGCACAACAATGGCCGGGATTTTGTCAACGCCCAGGCTCCTGGCGAGATCGCTATCGGCGAGGAAATCGTGTACCTCAACGGTGACCAGGTTCGAGAGTTCCGCCACCTCTTCGGCAATCTGGCGTGTTTCTTTGCAGTAGCCGCATTCGAAGTCCTGGGTGAACATCTTCAGCGTCACCGGCGACTTCACAGCCGCCAGTATCTCGCGGACCTGCTGCTGCGTGTCTTGATCCATCAGAGGCATGAGTGCCAATCCTTTTACGCTGACTGGAACGATACACCCAGTTAGATGCAGCGCCCCCTGGCCGGTTGCGCCAGCCTACGCTCATCATACCGGAAAACAGGCTGCGTTTCTAACAGAAATTCGTTAGAGGTGCGCCGGGCACGCGCTTGGCGGTATAATCGCTCTCACGATCACTCGACGCCCTGCGACCAGATGAAAGGACACTATGGGCAGCGCGACAGTCACCTGGGTTCAGAACCTGCAATTCGTCGGGACGGACAGCACCAAGCATTCGGTCGTCGTGTCTGCCCCGGACGAGGCGAACGGGGTCGGCATGAAGCCGAACGAGTTGCTGCTGGTCTCTTTGGCAGCGTGTACGGCCTATGATGTCGTCAACATTCTGCAAAAGAAACGTAAGACGCTCAGCCAACTGCGCGTAGAAGTTGAAGGCGAGCAGCAGGGCGCGGCTCCCTGGCCGTTCACGCGCATCCATCTGCACTACATCATCGCCGGAAATGGCATTTCCGAGCGCGATGTCGCCCTGGCTATTCACCTGTCGCACGAGAAGTATTGCTCTGTCTCGGCAACGCTGCGCCCGTCTGTTACCCTGACCCACGATTACGAGATCGTGGGCGATGCCGGCGCGGGCGTGTCCTAGCGCGTGTCTGGCAAGCCGGTCTTTGTTCCCCTCATCCCCCGACCCCTTCTCCCCCTGGGGGAGAAGGGGAGCCAAGTACGGGGTTCCGCTCGCCCCGTTGAGGGAGAGGGGGGCAGGGGTGAGGGGACTTCTATGCACGCTCTTAACGCTAGGGCAGAAAGCTGGTCGGGACTCCGCCACGAGAGGGATGGCCTGTGGACTTGATTGATCTCTTGCTTGGTCGCAGCGATCGCTACCAGCGCGTCCCTGGCTTGCTGGGCGGGCTGTCGCGCTGGCTGGTGAGCTGTAGCTGTCTGCTGACAGCCCTGGTGCTGCTGGGAATCGTGCTGGTGCTGGGCGGGTTTGTCACGGTAGGCGAAAGCGCGGTCACGGTGGTGATCGTCTTCGTGACCATCGTCGTCGCCATTGCCTCGCTGATCCGCACCAGCCTCGGCTATTGAGCGATCCCATCCGTCAAGGCTCCATGTCCTGCGATGCGGTGCGCAGCACGGACGGACGCGCGCCCGTCTGCCCTACGGGAAAGCCTGCTGCACCCACTGCATCGGGTCTACCTGCACTCCGCCGACCCACATCTCCCAGTGCAGATGCGGCCCGGTTGACCGCCCGGTTGACCCTACCGTGCCGATGACCTGCCCGGCGCTCACCACATCGCCCACCCGCACGCTGATCTCCGACTGGTGCCAGTAGCCAGTCACGACGCCCCAGCCGTGATCAAGGATGGTGGCGTTGCCGCGCACGGGCAGCGCCTCGGCCAGCACGACCACACCCGCCGCCGGAGCCAGCACGGGCGAGCCGGGCGCGCCGCCGAAGTCGGTGCCGCTGTGGAAGGTGCTCAGCACGCCGCCGTTGTAGGCCCGCCGCGTGCCAAACTGCGAGGTGATGGCCCCCGTCGAAGGCAGACCCATCAGGCCGTCGAAGTAGCGTTGCGCGGTGAAGACGCTCATGGTGCGGGCGACCAGGTCCCATTCCGGCTCGGTGACCTGGGCGGTGAGCAGGTCTTGCTGCTGCGTGTCCAGCGAGATCATCTCTGTGCCATAATCCCCGTCGTCCACGCGCACGTTGAAGGTCAGGTGCGTCTGCGCGCCATCCGGCGTGGTCACGCTGAGGGCCAGCGGGTAGACGCCGCCTGCGGTGAAGGCGTGCACGCCGAAAAGGGCCTCGTGCTGGTTGCCGTCGTGCGTCACGAACTGGACGGGATAGCCGACGAAGGTGCCGGCCAACGTCGCCGGCCCCTCGGTCGTGATGTGCAGGGCGATGGTCTTGCCCTGCACGGCGGGCGTGGGCGTGATGGCAAACGAGACAAGCGGGCTGGGCAGATCGCGCGGGCTGCCGTCGCCACCGGGCACCCACAGCCGCAGACCAGCGAAGACGGGGCCGCTGCCAGCCAGCCCGTTCGCTTCGGCGAGCGCACGCCAGGGCACGCCCAGGCGCAGGGCAATGCGCAGCACATTGTCCCCTGGCTGGATGCGGTAGAGGCTGCGCGGCTGGGCTGTGGTGCCGGCTTCAGCCGCTGCGCCCTGGTTGATCGTCAATTCCTGGCCGATGAACAGGCGCGCCGGGTTGGTGATGAAGTTGGCGGCGGCGATGCGATCTGCGGTCGTCTGGTAGGCGGCGGCCAGCGTGCGCAACGTGTCACCCGGAGCGACGCTATGCGTGAGCGGCGCGCCGGGCACGTCCAGGCGCGCGTTGGGGATGAGCAGCCGCTGCCCGACACTGATGTAGCGCGGATCGCTGATGCCGTTGGCGGCGGCAATGGCCTCGACGGTCGTCCCGTAGCGCATGGCGATGCGGAACAGCGTCTCGTCGCGCTGCACCACATGGATGGTCGTGCCCCCCACTGGCGACGCCTGGCTTCCGTCCTGAGCCAGCGCCAGGCGCGGGCCAGCCACGCCCCACAAGACGATCAGCAAGGCGACGAGAGGCATGGATCGGTGTGGCAGCCGGATCATCCTGACGGTCTCGCGCGTATGAGGTCGTAGAGGTTCTGCGACTGGGTGAGTCTGGCCAGGGCGTCGTTGGCCAGGGCCAGCCCTTGCTCTGCTGAGCCTGCCAGATTGTAGCCCCAACAACTCGCTTCGTACAGGGCGCGTGCCTCCAACGCCAGCGCCAACCCCTCCTGCTGGAGGCGAATGGCGTCGGCAAGCTGGGGGTCGGCGGCAGTGGGCGAGTCCAGGAGGGCCTGCTGCTCCGGCGTCAGGGCAAAGGCGGCGGGCCAGCTCGTCAGCGTGCAATAGCTGGTCGAGTCCTGTCCTTGTGGTGAGAGCGCCTGCTCCCACTGGTCAATCATGCCCGTCCCGTAGCTGTTCTTGAGGTCGCCCATGACCGCGTAACGCTCGCGCAGCGCCGAGAGAATCGCCCGGTAATCAAGGTCGGGGAAGGGCAGCGTCGCCGTCGGGGAGGGGGTGGTTGTAGGCGTGCGCGTCGGCGTCGCTGAGACGGTCGGCGTCGGTGAGACAGTCGGCGTCGGTGAGACAGTCGGCGTCGGCGTGATGCTGGCCGGGGCGGTCGCCGAAGGGGGCACGGTTGCAGTGGGCGTGGTTGGCGTAGGAGTCAACGAGGGGGTGGCCGTGGCCGTCGGCAGCGGCGTGACCGTCGGGCCGACGGTGGGGGCCGGGCTGACGATGGCCCGCTGAAGCTGCTCGCTCGCCTCCTGAATCTGGTTGTCCACTTTGTCAAGCTCGACCGCCGACGCCAGGATGCGCTCTGTCTTGGTGGCCGGATTCTGGCAGGCGATGTCGAGCAGCAGCAGCGCCTTTTGCAGCGTGGGCAGCGCAGCATCCACATTCATGGCGGCGATGTGCAGGTCAGGATAGGTGACCTGATCAATGGGCGCCAGTCCTACTGGCTCCGGCACGCTGTAGTCGAAGTCGCACGTCAGTTCCCCCGTCGCGTCGGAGATGGCGATCTCGCCGCGCAGATCGGCGGCCAGTTGCCGGGCGTCGCGCAGGCGCGTCTCGACCTGGGCGATCACTTCCTCGCGTGGTGAGGGCGGCTCGTCGAAGATCGAGCCGGACGGCTGACCGGCGGTTTCGCCATCGTCCTCGCCCAGAAGCGCCAGGCCGTTGAGCGCCAGTGATGCCAGCAAGAGCACAGTCAGCGCCCCCGTCACCAGACGCAGAAAGCGGCGGCCCGGCGGGAAGCGCCGCGTGCTGCGCCCCTCCTGTCGCGCCTTGAAGACAGCCAGGGCCTCGCGCGCTGCATCGCGCACTCCCTCATCGTCGTCCTGAAGGTAGGCGTTGCGCAGGAAGGGGATCACTGCCGGATCGCCCGTCTTGGCGAGCTTGCGGCAGGCAGCGCGACGCTGCCGGAGGCGCTTCGCTTCGCTCAGCTGCCCGGTCAGGTCGTCCCACGGTGGCTTGCTCATCAGGCATCCTCACGGAGACAGGCGCGGCCCAGCAGGGCCGGGACACCCATCACGGCGCGACAACGGTGAACGTGCAGCTTCCCTGGTCAACTTCGTTGGCCGTTCCGGGGCCGAAGCGTTCGTAGCCGTCGGTGATGGCCTCATCCCATGTCAGGCGGAAGTCCACCCGATGCTCGCCCGGCTGGAGCTTGCCCACAGGGTAGTACCAGTACGTGAACCAGAGGCCCCCCTCGCGGATCATCTCGGTCGCGTAGCGTTCCCAATTCTCCAGCAGCTTGCCGTCCAGACGCACTTCATAGTTGGCGTTGAGCAGGTGCTCGTCCATGTACTCCGGGCGGGTCACGAACCAGCTCCACTCGATGAACACGTCGTCGGTCGTCTTCGGGCGGGGCGGGCGCACGCCCTTGAGCTGGCAGTAGGCGAGAATCTCGACGCGGTTCGGCTCCGGCGTGGGCGCGGCGCTGCTCGTCGCCGGCGGAGTCTCGGCCAGGCTGCTGAGCGCGGCGAAGTCGGTGTTGACCAGCGCCCCCAGCGCCCACAGATAGCGCACTTCGCCGTCCTCGTCGCTGAGGGCGACCTTGTACCACTCGCGCCCGTTGGCGTCGGTCTGCACGCCGAGCACACCGACCTCGGTGCCGGGCCGCACGCTCATCACGATGTCGTAGTCGGTGCCTGGCCCGGTGCGCAGGTTGACGTTCTCGGTCGAGCGGATCACCCCGGCGGCGGTGGGCGTGACCGTCGGACTCACGGTGGGCGTGAGGGTGGGGGGGACGGGCGTCGCTGTCGGCGAAGGGGTGGTGGAGGGCGTGAAGGTGGCGCTGGGCAGTGGCGTCGCCGTGAAGCGGGGCGTGAAGGATACAATCGGTGCCAGCGTGCGCGTGGGCACCTGCAACGCGGCGGCATCACCGTTGCTGGCGGGAGAGGGTTGCGCGGGTGCGGCTTCCTGGCAGCCAACGAGCACCAGAAGAGACGCGAGCAGAAGCCAGATCATCCAACGGGCGTTTGGGCGCATCCGCTTTTCCTCCGCGTACCGTTCTCCATCAACGGAGTCCAGCTTAGCAGCATTCTGGCTTGCACACAAACGGCATCCCTGGTGGGCAGCCTCATCTCACGAGGAACCTTCGGCAGGAATCAGGCGGGACCAGCAGGCGGGCTGCCCGGCGGCCCGCTCTGGCGACCGGAGGCGAGCAGCAGGCGAACCCGATCAATGAGGCTGTTGGCGACATACGGCTTGGTCACGTAGCCGTCCGCGCCCGCCTCCAGCACATCGCGGATCGTTCTTGGCTCGACTTTGGCCGACAGCACCAGCACCGGCACCGGGTCGAAGCGAGGATCGCTGCGGATGCGGCACAAAATGTCGAAACCATTGACATGCGGCAGCATCAAATCTAATATGATGAGATCGGGCGTGTTGTCTGCCAGGTAGTGCAGGGCTTCCTGCCCATCCGCGATGGTGGTGCTGCGCGCGCCGATGCGCCGCAGGAGCAGCACCATCAGCTTGAGCAATTCTGTGTCGTCGTCAATCACGGCAATGTGCGGGGCGGCGTTTGGTTGCGCTTCGCTCACGACAGACTTCCTCGCTGATCTGCTGATCCGCTGGAGCCGATTCGTCCACGAGTGATGGTCTTCGCCAGGAGCACAGGACTGTCTGGCTAAGCATGTTTTACACCGGCTCCAACTGCCGGGCAAGTTTTGCGGGACAGTGCATCGTTATGGCATCTGGCGTGTTTTCATAGTAGCATGGACTGGTAGCTGTTCGCGCAGGGCGAGCAGGAAAGGGCAGGATCATGGAACCAGGGCTGGTTGTACTGGTGATCGCCATCGGGTACATCATCGGGTCGTTTCCGACGGCGTACCTGGTCGCGCGGACGAGAGGCGTTGACATTTTCGCGGTGGGCAGCGGCAACATGGGGGCGACGAACGTCATCCGTGCTGTCGGGATGCGCTATGGCCTGCTGGTGTGGGCGATTGATGGGGTGAAGGGCATCCTGGCTATCCTGCTGGCCCGCCTGATCGCGCCCGACTACCAGGCCACAGCGAGCGTGCTGGCGGCTGTGGCTGCTGTTGCCGGGCACAACTGGTCGCTGCTGGCGACGCTGCTGACGGGCAGCATTCGCGGCGGCAAGGGCGCGGCGACAGCGATGGGCACTTTCATCTTGCTGGCCCCCACGCTGCTGGTGGCGCTGGTGCTGGCGGTCGCCATGACCATTGTGTTGCTGACGCGCTACGTCTCGCTTGGCGTGCTGACGGCGGTCGCGGTCGCCGGGATCGCTTTCCTGGCGCTGGTCATGGCCGGCTGGATGGACCCGGTCTACACGGTCTACTTGCTGGCGGGCTGGATGGTCTTCGTCCGGCATCGCGGCAATATTGTGCGCCTGCTGGCTGGCACCGAGCGGCGTTTGGGCGAGCGCGCCTGAGTTCTGCGTCCCCTGATTTCTGGTTGTGAAGACGCCCGGCTTCTGTTGGACAGGCCGGGCGTTTCTTGTGTGCGGGCGGTACGGCCAGGGCAGAAAGGGCGCGGGCCATCGCGCCCGGTTATCTCTGGGCGAATGGCTATGCTATAATGCTGTGCCAGTGCGGAACACAGCGGGGTGTGCACGCCATGACACGAACACTCGTAATCGCCAACCAGAAGGGCGGGGTCGGCAAGTCCACGTCGGCGATGAACCTGGGGTTGGCGCTTGCCGAGAAGGGCCAGCGGGTGCTGCTCATTGATCTCGATCCCCAGGGCGGGCTGACGGCGGCCTTCGGCATTGACTCCTACGACATCCGGCGCAGCGCCTTTTCGCTCATCATGTACAGCCATGTCTCGCTCTCGCGGGTGATGCGGCCCGTGCGCACCAATCTCGCGCTCGTTCCGGCCAGCATTGACCTGGCCGCGTCCGAGGTGCAGTTGGCGGGCGTGGCCGACCGCGTGCAGCGGCTGCGCGCCTCGCTGCGGCGCAGCCAGCTTCCCTTCGACTACGTGCTGATGGATACGCCGCCGGGCCTGGGCATCCTGGCCGCCAACGGCCTGGTCGCCGCCGACGAGGTGCTGATCCCCGTGCAGTGCCAATACCTGGCCATGCGCGGCGTGCGCGCGCTGATGGATACGATCATCCGCATCAAGAAGAACCTGAACCCTTCGCTGCGCCTGGCCGGGCTGTTCGGGACGATGTACCGCTCTGACTCGGTGCACGCCCAGGAAGTCGTGGATGAGTTGCGCTCCGTGTTCGGCGAGCGCATGTTCCGCACGCTGATCCAGTACGATGATGTGGTCGCCGAAGCGCCGATTGTCGGCCTGTCGGTGCTGGAATACATGCCCCGCCACCCCATTGCCCAGAGCTACCGGGTGCTGGCAGAGGAGGTCATGCGTGGACGCGCCGAATGACGAACGCCGCCCGCGTGCGACGCTGCGCGGCAAAGGGCGCGCCATCCTGCTCGGCCAGCGCCCGCTGCCCTCGGAGAACAGCGCGCCCCCCGATCAAGCGCCGCCCGTTGAGCGGGAGGCGCTGCGCCTCGACCCGGCGTCGCTGCGCCTGAGCGCCGAAGAAACGCGCGCCCTGTTCGACCTGCGGGCGCCGCTGCCCGCCCTCGACGAGACACTGCCGCTGATGCCGGGCCGCCCCGCCGCGCCGCCCCCGCGCGAGCCGGAGCCTGCCCCGGCGGTCCAACGCCCGGCACCTGTTGCGCGAGCCGTGCCGGAGGTGGAGGAGGCGCTGGCCGACCTGCCGGACTGGCTTACGGCTTCCGGCCAGGCTGACGACGTGCCGGTGATCGTCGGGCGGGACAAGGCGAGCGCGCCGCCCGCCGCGCCCGACGACGCGCAGCCCCTGGCCGAGCGCGAGTCCCCTGTGCTAGCCAGGGCCGCTACCGCGCCCTACGAGCCACACCCGGCAGTGGAATCCCTGACGCCCGGCACCCCAGAAGCCTGGTCGTCGGAGCCGAAGGCAACGACTCCCGCCGAGGCGGAGCCTGCACCGCCGCCCGCGCCGCCTCGTGCCGCCGCGCCAGAGTCGGCAGCTGCCGAGCCGTCGCTCCCAGCGAGCGAAGCGGCTGCGCCGCCCCTGGTGGACGATGAGCGGCTGCGCAAACTCGCGGCGCAGATCGAGGCCGTGCAGGATGACCTGGCCCGCCGCCCCAGCGGTGATGCGGACGTGGTGCTGGGCTACCAGCAGGCGCTCGCCGACGCCAGCCGGATGCTCGCCGAGTCGCGCGAGAGCTACGAGGCGGTACGCGCTACTGTTTACCGCATCCGCACGGAGATCAACCGCCAGCGCAAGACAGACGCCGACATCGCGCGCTACCGCCCGCTGCTGCTCAACTACATGGTCGGCTGGGTGATCGCCCTGGGCGTGTTGTTCCTGCTCAAGGCGCTGTTTGTCGGGGTGGGGGAGGCAGTGGGTGTGCCCATCGTCGGCGCGCTGTACTACCCGCTGTTGCTGGGCATCGCCGGGGCGCTGCTGGCCGGCTACCTGACGCTGGAACGCCACACGACGCGCCTGCGCGACTTCGATCCGATCCACATTAGCTGGTACCTCTTCAACCCGCTGCTTGGCGGCGTGATGGGGCTGCTGGCCTTCCTGGTGGTCTCCATCGCCAATGAGGACTTGCTGCGCGACAGCGCGACCGAAGCCGAGTACGCGATGACCTATCTGCTCTGCTTCGTAGCGGGTATGAACCAGACGCCGATCCTGCGCACTTTGCACGACGTGCTGCGGCGCTTCGGGCGCGGCAATTAGCCGGGCCTCTGCGCACGCCTCCCCCCTAAATCCCCCTCTCCAGCCGAGCCAGAGCGTGTTATGAACTCCTTGCGCTCGGCGCAGCGGGAAGCGCGCAACGCCATGTGCGGCGCATTGACCCCACCC
>CAYNHD010000047.1:0-2440 GCA_964396775.1 uncultured Thermoflexus sp.
GGCCAGCGGCTGCTCAACGCGCTGATCTACACCGGCATGGGCCTGCCGCCGGTCGTCGTCGGCCTGGTCGTGTACCTGTTCCTGTCCAACAGCGGGCCGTTCGGCGACCTGGGCTGGCTGTTCACGATCACGGCGATGGTCGTCGCCCAGGCGATCATCGCCACGCCACTGGTCGTCGGCGTGACCATGAGCAGCGTGCGCGCGATAGACCCGGCACTGCGCGTACAACTTCGTGCGCTTGGGGCCACGCGCTGGCAGGCGACGGCGGCGGCACTGGTCGAGGCGCGCTTCGGCGTGATCGTCGGGCTGGTGGCTGGCTTCGGCTCGATCATCTCCGAGGTCGGCGCGGTGATGCTGGTCGGCGGCAACATTGACGGGCGCACGCGCGTGCTGACCACCGCCGTCGTGCTGGAAACGCGGCGCGGCAACTTCGATGTGGCGCTGGCGCTGGGCATCATCCTGCTGGCGCTGTCGTTCGCCGCCAATCTGATCATGGTCATGGGACAGGGAAAGCTGGCCGAGTCATGACGAGCGCACCTCTGTACACGCTGCGCGACGTGCGCCAGGTCTATGGGACGCGCACCGTGCTGGACATCCCCGCGCTGACAGTGCAGCGGGGCGAGGTGCTGGCTGTGGTGGGGCCGAGCGGCGCGGGCAAGAGCACGTTGCTGCGCCTGATGGCCCTGCTGGAGACGCCCGCCCAGGGCGAGATGCTGCTCCACCTGGACGGCGCGCGTGTCTCCGCGGCGATGGCCTCGGTGACCCAGCGCCGCCTGCTGGCGATGGTCTTCCAGCGACCGACGCTGCTCAGCCGCAGCGTGCGGGCCAACATCGCCTACGGGCTGCGCCTGCGCGGCGAGCGGAACGGCCAGCAGCGCATAGACACGGCGTTGGAGCGCGTCTCGCTGACGCACCTGGCGAACGCTCACCCGCGCACGCTCTCCGGCGGGGAGATGCAGCGCGTCGCCGTGGCCCGCGCCCTGGTGCTGGAGCCGCACGTCTTGCTGCTTGACGAGCCGACAGCCAACCTCGACCCGTACAACGTCCGCCTGATCGAGAGCCTGATCCGCGAGCAGCACGCCACGCACGAGACGACGATCATCCTGGTGACGCACAACATCTTCCAGGCGCGGCGGCTGGCGACGCGCGTCGTCCTGCTGCTGGAAGGCGCGCTGATCGAGGAAGCGACTGCGGAGCAGTTCTTCGACGCCCCCCGCGACCCGCGCACGGCGGCCTTTCTGTCAGGGGAGTTTGTGTACTGAGGGCGGGCAGCCGTCAGCGGTCAGCCATAGGGGTTGGCCTTACATTCACTGAAAGCTGATAGCTGAGGGCTGAAGGCTCCGGGCGGTCAGCACAGACAAGACTTCCGAAGTCTTCGGAGACTTCAGAAGTCTGAGCCATGCCACGCCCCTACCCAACCGACAGTCGGCCCCCTCACCGCCAACTGATCGCCGACGACCGCTCAGCCCACTTCGCTGATCTTCACCGGGCGGTGCTCGTCGAGCGATTTGCGGGCAGCCAGGGCCATCAGCACGGGCGCGCGTCCGTCTGCCGCGCCGACGGGCACCGGCCTGTCGTGTACGATGGCATCAATGAAGGCGCGGATCTCGCGCTCGTAGCTCTCGGTGTAGCGATCCATGAAGAAGTTGAGCGGCAGGTCGCGCCGGACGTGTTCCGCCGTGCAGATGGTCACCTCGTTGGGGAAGACGTTGCCTGCCGTGACACCGCCCTTGCTGCCCAGCACCTCCACGCGCTGATCGTAGCCGTAGACGGCGCGGCGACTGTTGTCTATGGTGGCGATCACGCCGTTGTTGAAGGTGAGCATGACGACCGCCGTATCTACATCGCCAGCCTCGCCGATGGCCGGATCAACCCGCACCGCGGCGCGCGTGTAGACTTCCTCGACCTCCGCACCCACCAGAAAGCGGGCCATGTCGAAGTCGTGAATCATCATGTCCATGAAGATGCCGCCGGACACTTTGACGTACTCGATGGGTGGCGGAGCCGGATCGCGGCTGATGATGTGCAACAGGTGTACTTCGCCGATCTCGCCGTTCTGGATGGCCTGATGCACCCGCGCGAAGGTAGGGTCGAAACGACGGTTGAAGCCCACCTGGAACTTGACGCCCGCCTTTTCGACCGCCGCCAATACCTGATCAATGCGCGCCAGGCTCAGGTCAATCGGCTTTTCGGCGAAGATGTGCTTGCCCGCCTCCGCCGCCTCGGTGATGATCGCCGCGTGCGTGTCGGTAGACGAGCAGACCAGCACCGCGTCTACCTGGGGATCGGCTAGAATCTCGCGGTAGTCGCGCGTGGCCTGGGGGATGTGCAACTGTTCCGCCAGGCGACGGGCAGCCTCCTCCACGATGTCGGCCACAGCTATCACGCGCGCTTCAGGAATGCGGTAGGTCACAGTCTCGGCGTGCACTTTGCCGATGCG
>CAYNHD010000047.1:2540-12762 GCA_964396775.1 uncultured Thermoflexus sp.
GTGCCCTCTGCGTCTCGGCGGTGCTCTTTTCCCGTCCGAGAGACACACCCCTACAGCCCGATGCTGCGCAGGTAGTCGCGGTTGCGCTGCGCGCTCTCTTTGGGCGATCCCAGCGACGGCAGCACATCCTGCTCGACGACGATCCAGCCGTCGTAGTTCATGGCGATCAGCGCATCGCGCACCGCCGGGAAGTTCACCGCCCCCCGGCCCAATTCGCAGAAGATGCCGTGCCGGATCGCCCCGAAGTAGTCCCAGTGCCCGGCGCGGGCCTGGGCGGCCACCGCCGGATCGAAGTCCTTGAAATGGACGTGCCAGATGCGCTCCTGGTGGGCGCGCAGCAATTCCAGCGGGTCGCCGCCGCCGAACATGATGTGCCCCGTGTCCAGCACCAGGCCGAGCACTTCGGGATCGGTGAGGGCCATCAGCCGGGCGACTTCGGCGGGCGTCTCCACATAACCAGCGCAGTGGTGGTGGAAGACGGTGCGCAGGCCGGTCTGCGCGCGCACGGTGCGGGCGATGCGGTTCGCGCCCTCGGCAAACACATCCCACTGTGCGTCGCTCAGCCCCATCTGCGGCGTGATGCGCCCGGCGTTCTGCGTGCGCTGCGGCACGGAGCCGTTGTTGTCGGCCAGGACGATGAAGCAGCCCTCTCCGGCAGTGTCGCGCAGCAGGCGGGCGGTGCGCAGGGCGACCGCCTCCCCCTCGGCGTGCGCGGCGCGGTCGGCCAGCGCCACCGGCACGAACGCCGCCAGCAACGCCAGACCGCGTTTGTCCAGCTCGGCACGCAGCACAGCCGGATCGGTGGGCATGAAGCCCCAGTCGCCCAGCTCGGTGCCGGTGTAGCCAGTCTCGGCGATCTCGTCGAGCACCTGCGCGTAGCCGGCGGCCTCGCCCTCCAGGTCCCACTCAAGCACACCCCACGAACAGGGTGCATTGGCGATGCGGAACGTGTTGGTCATGGTTGTCTCTGCTCCTCAAGGACAGGTTATGGCACGACGCATTACAGGAAATGCCGCTCGCGCTTCTTCTGCTCTACATACCCGGCGCGCGCCCGCTGCACGTCGGGATTCTCCGACACCTCAGCGACGGCCACATCCCACCAGCTTTCGTAGCCGCCCACGCGCTGCCGCCGGTCCACCTCGATGACGATGCACACCGGCCCGCCCTGGTACGCCTGGGCCTGCTGGATGGCGTCGGCCAGGTCGTCGCGGCCCTGCGCGCGGATGACGTGCGCGCCCAGGCTGGCGGCGTTGGCGGCGTAGTCAATGGGCAGCACGTCGCCGTCCAGGTGCCCGGACTCCGTGCGGCGGCGGTACTTGGTGCCGAAGCCGTCCGACCCCACGCTCTTGGACAGCCCGCCAATGCTGGCGAAGCCGTGATTGTCCAGCAGGACGATGATCACCTTGATCCCTTCCTGGGTCATGGTGGCGATCTCGCTGTTCATCATCAGGTAGGAGCCGTCGCCGACCATCACGTAGACCTCGCGCTCCGGCGCGGCGAGCTTGGCCCCCATGCCCCCGGCGATCTCGTAGCCCATGCACGAGTAGCCGTATTCCAGGTGATAGCCCTTGGGATCGCGCGTGCGCCACAGCTTGTGCAGGTCACCGGGCAGGCTACCCGCCGCGCACAGCACCACATCCTGCGGGCGCGAGAGCGTGTTGACCACGCCGATCACCTCGCCCTGGCTGATCAGCGGGCCGTGCTCCAGCGTGTAGATGCGCTCTACCTCGGCATCCCACGCGCGGTTGTGCTGCGCAGCCCGGGCGCGATACTCCGCCGCGACCTGCCACCCCTCCAGCAACGGCAGCAATTCTTCGAGCGTGGCGCGGGCGTCGCCCACCAGAGGGATGGCGCTGTGCTTGGTGGCGTCGAACTCGGCCACGTTGATGTTGATGAAGCGCACGTCCGCGTTCTGGAACTGTGTCTTGGAGGCGGTGGTGAAGTCACTGTAGCGCGTGCCGATGCCGATCACCAGGTCGGCGTCGCGGGCAACCAGGTTGGCCCCCAGCGTGCCGGTGACGCCGATCGCGCCCAGGTTGAGCGGGTGATCGTAGGGCAGCGCGCCCTTGCCCGCCTGCGTCTCGCCGACGGGAATGCCCGTGCGCTCGATGAACTGGCGCAGCGTCTCCGTCGCCTCGCTGTAGTGCACGCCGCCCCCGGCGACGATCAGCGGGCGCTTGCTCTGGGCGATCCAGGCCGCGGCCTGGCGCAGCGCGGCGGCGTCGGGCCGGTTGCGCGGGATGTGCCAGACGCGCCGACGGAAAAACGCCCCCGGATAGTCGAAGGCCATCGTCTGCACGTCCTGCGGCAGGGCCAGCGTCACGGCGCCGGTGTCGGCGGGCGAGGTCAGCACGCGCATGGCCTCCGGCAGAGCCGTGAGCAGTTGCTCCGGGCGGGTGATGCGATCCCAGTAACGCGAGACCGGCTTGAAGCAGTCGTTGACCGAGACATCCTGCGAGTGTTCCCATTCAAGTTGCTGGAGCACGGGCGCTTGCAGCCGCTCGGCGAAGATGTCGCCGGGGAGCAGCAACACAGGAATGCGGTTGACCGTCGCCGTCGCCGCGCCGGTGATCATGTTGGTCGCGCCGGGGCCGATGGACGAGGTGCAGGCGAAGGTCTGCAGGCGGTTTTTCATCTTGGCATAGGCGATGGCCGTGTGCACCATAGCCTGCTCATTGCGCGTCTGATAGTAGCGGAAGGTGGCCGCGTACTGCTGCAGCGCCTGCCCGATGCCCGCCACGTTGCCGTGCCCGAAGATGCCCCAACAGCCAGCAAAAAACGGATTTTCCACGCCGTCGCGTTCTACGTACTGGTTCTGCAAGAAGGCGATGAGCGCCTGTGCCATGGTCAATCGTCTGGTAGCCATAACTCTCTCCTCATTGTCTAACGCCGCAGCGGCTCCATGCCCAGGTCTACGATGGGCAGGCGCGGATCGAGGTGTGTCCACGTGCCCTTGACCCAGGCATAGGCCGGATCGTCGCTGTTGGCCAGCGATTGCGCCGAGCCAGCCAAAAAGTTCAGGTAATAAGTCGTATAGCCGGGCGGGCTGGCCACCGGATGGTAGCCTTCTGGCACCAACACAGCGTCGTGATTTTGGGCCAGCAGCAGCGCGTCAATGCTGCGGTCGTCATTGTACACGCGCTGAATGGCGTAGCCGCCGGGCCGATCGATCTTGTAGAAGTAGATTTCCTCCAGGTCTGCTTCGAGCAGCTCACCGTTGGCGTCTACGCGGTGCACGTCGTGCTTGTGCGGCGGGTAGCTCGACCAGTTGCCGCCGGGTGTATACACTTCGACGCACACCAGCCGATGACAGTCGAAGCCGGGCGGGATGACGCTGACGATCTGCCGCGAGGCGTTGCCCCCGCCGCGCAGCTCGATCGCGCAGTCGGCGGGTGTGATCAGTCGCGCCGGATGATCCTGGTCGGTGGACACCCAGCAGGTTGCGACCTCGAAACCATCGGTCAGCGCTTCGAGCACGAAGTCGGTGCGGCGCGACAGGTAGAGCGCATAGGGCATCCCGCGGAACACGTCCGGACGCCGTCCCACGCGCGGGAAGTCGCCCGCGCTAGTCTGCACGCGGCACACCCCACCCAGGATGACGTGCACGTATTCGTGTTCGCCGGTGCTGCCCGCCCAGCTCTCGCCGCGATTCATGCGCCGCGCCTGCATGTTGAGGAACTGCCAGCCGGCCTGTTCGGCGCGCACCTCGGCGAAGACGCCCGTTCCGCCCGTATCTCTAGACCTGATCAGCAGCGTTTCCGCGGTGTAGTGCATGATCACCTACTCCCTCACTCCAGCCCGCCGTAGCCCTCGACGAAGGCCAGCACTTCGTCCATCGTCGGCATGAAGTTGGCGCAGCCGTGCTTGGTGACGACAATCGCGCCGCAGGCGTTACCCAGGCGAGCCGCTTTGTACCAGCTCCAGCCCTTGACGTAGCCGTACAGGAAGCCCGCCCCGAACGCATCGCCCGCGCCGAGGATGTTGTAGACTTCCACCGGGAAGCCGGGCGCGTCTATGCGTTCGCCGCCCGCCAGGTGAATGCGCGCGCCGTGCTCGCCACGCTTCTCGATCACCGCCGCCGGGCCGAAAGCCAGCAATCCGGCGATGGCCGCCTCCAGGTCGCCGCGCACGCGCGTGTCGGACATCTGCGAGTCGGTGATGGTCATCTGCGCCGGGTCGGACAGCATGGCCGCGTTGATCTCGTCCTGCGTGCCGATCACCACATCCACGCTGCGCAGCACGGCGCGAATCGCCACGCCGAAGGCGCGCGGGTCGTGCCACTGGTCGGGGCGGAAGTCAATGTCCAGCACGACTTTCGCGCCCGCGCTGCGGCCAAGCTCGGCGGCGAACATGGTCGCGCTGCGACTCGGCTCCTGGGAGAGGTTCGTCCCGGCGAACTGCACCACGCGCGCATCGGTCACCGGCGCGGCGAGCACATCGTCAATGGTCAGGGCGATGTCGGCGCAGTTGTCGCGGTAGAAGACCAGCGGGAACTTGTCCGGCGGCTCGATGCCGAGCACGACGGCGCTGCTGCGGCGGCCCGGCTTGCGCACGATGAAGCGCGTTTCGACATCCTCGTTCTCTAGAAAGTGCAGGATGAAGTCGCCGACCGGGTCCTGGCCCAGGCCGGTCAGCAAGGCAGAGCGCAGCCCCAGCCGTCGCGCGCCCACGCTGATATTGGTCGGCGACCCGCCCACGTAGGCGGCGAAACTGGTGATGTCCACAAAGGGGGTGCCAACGTCGTTGGAGTAGAGGTCAATCGAGCTACGCCCGATGCCCAGCAAGTCGTAAGTTTTCTGCACGGCAGCGATCCTGTAACACTAGAGGTACGCATGAGCAGGTTCTGCGCGAGGCGCACTTCTCAAAAAACGTGCGCCGTCCGAAGGTAACGCAGCATGTGTGCCAGCCTGCTTGCGTCAGAGGGTCGTGTCGCCTCTTCGGACGGCGCACCCGTCCTCCCCGGCAGCTACTTTTGGGCGCGGTGCCGCGCGCCCAGAGTGCCAGGCCGATACGGGACAGGAGTACCTGTGCTCGTGCGTTACACTAGGCCCGGTTTTCGCGGGGCACGCCCGCGCCGGAGCAGTGCGGCTGGCGAAGCAGCCTCGCCACGCAGAGCGTATGTAAACGTTTCCCCAAGACTATAGCATTTTGTGGTGAGTGTCAAGAAGCGGCGCGGGGAGGCAGGGAGGGTAGATGCAAACCCTGCCTGTCAGGTATAGCACACAGCCGGGCCTTGTCTTGAAGAGTCCTCTGATGTAGAATGTTTCTATAATGTAGAGACGGAGACATGTCATGCGCGACGCGAATGCACGGGTTCAGAAATGGGGCAACAGCCTGGCGCTGCGCATCCCCCAAACCTACGCGCGGGAGATCGGTCTGCGCCACAACAGCGCCGTCAGAATTCACCTGGAGGCGGGGCGATTGGTGATCGAGCCTATGCCGCGTTTTGACCTCGACGAGCTGCTCGCCGCCATCACGCCGGACAACCAGCACGGCGAGATTGACACGGGCGCGGCAGTGGGAAGCGAGGTGTGGTAAGTGGTTACTCCCAAGCGCGGCGATGTGGTGTGGCTTTCGTTCAATCCACAGGCCGGTCACGAGCAGGCCGGTCGTCGTCCGGCGGTGGTGCTCTCCCCCGAAGCCTACAATGCCAGAACAGGATTGGCCCTGTTCTGCCCGGTGACCAGCCAGGTGAAGGGCTACCCGTTTGAGGTCGCTATCCCCGACAATGAGCGAGTCTCCGGCGTGATCCTGGCCGATCAGGTCAAGAGCCTGGACTGGCGAGTGCGCCAGGCGGAGTGGATCATCAGCCTGCCCGCTCACACCGTTGAAGAGGTGCTCGCCAAGCTAGGTACTTTGCTGGGCTAGGCGCGGCTTAGTTGTCCTGGCTGGCCTGCACAGTGCGCACCAGCCCCTCGATCAACGCCTCTTTCTCCGCGTCCGACAGGCGCGCAGCGGCATGCGCCAGCCGGTAGGTGCCCGGCGGCATCGAACCGTCGCGGATGGCATCCGTGATGCGTTCGGAGAGTGTCTTGGGCGGGAAGGGGTCGTCCGGGTCCACGAACTCGTCGTCGGCGTGGCGATCCCACTCGGAGAAGTTGAGCGCCTCGCGCCCCTCGGTCACGTCGTACCAGAGCACCCAGGCGAATGGCGCGACCCGTGCGTACCAGGGCCACGCGGTCTCGTTGCTGTGACAGTCGAAGCACGTCCCCGCAGCCAGCTCGCGCGTCTGCGGAGAGTCCCACCGTGGCTCGCGCTGGACGGGGGGATTCTCGCGCGGGACGGGGATCGCCTGGATCGCTACAGCAAAGGCAAGCAGCAGCGCGGCGTTGACGGCCAGTGTGCGCGCCCACCAGCGGCGGGTGAGCGGGATGGGAGGCGGTGTGGTCAAGGGTGTCTCCTTGCGGCGATGGGCGGGCGTCCGCGCAGATTATAGAGCAAAGACGCCCCGCCTGGCGCGGGCGACACAAACGGCGGGGCACTCACCGACGAGCACCCCGCCCTACTCTACACACCGCGCACCAGCGCCTGTCAGCCGCCGATTTCCTTGCTTGGCTGCCAGACTTCCCACACCTTGCCGACGAGATTGGGATGGGGCTTGAGCGTCGTCTTGCCCGGCACCCAACCCGCCGGGGTGACCTCGCCCGTTGCGCGCACATGCTGGTACGCTTGCACCTGGCGGATCAACTCCTTGATGTTGCGGCCAACCGGCGGCGTCATCACTTCCATCGCCTGGATCACGCCGTCCGGGTCAATCAAGAAGCGGCCCCGGATGTCTACGCCGGCGTCTTCGTCGTACACGCCGTAGAGCTGCCCGATCCGCCCGCCGGGATCGGCCAACATGGGCCAGGGGACGCCGCCCTCGACCATCCTGGAGAGTTCCTGCTCTTGCCAGATCTTGTGGGTGAAATGGCTGTCCGTGCTCACCGAGTAGATATGCACGTCCAGCGCCTGAAGCTGCTCATAGTGGACGGCAACTGCCGCCAATTCGGTCGGTCAGACAAAGGTGAAGTCACCAGGGTAGAAGCACAGCAGCGCCCAGTGCCCTTTGAGTTCGGACAGCTTGACCAGCTTGAATCCACCCTGATGATAAGCCATTGCCTCGAAGTCTGGGGCGGGCTTGCCAACACGTGCGATCATATGCGCTACCTCCTTCGATGGTTCTGCGGAACCTGCTGCTTCTGGCGCAGCCGGGGCGACCAGCGGGCCACGCGCTGGCTGCGTACACGAAACGGGTTGGTCGGCCATACGGTGCTCCTTCCTGTGCTGACCGTCCATGCCGGATGCGGCTTCGGCGGGTCTGGTGTGGGTGGGGGGTGCGATGTGGGGCAATGATACCCTCCCTATCTGCCAGTATAGCGCAGGTGGGCCGGGTGGTTAGTGGGCTTTCTCACCGATTACGGGCGACATCTGTCCCAACCGAGTCTGGGAGATGTCGCCAGACAAGACAACCGCCTTGTGGAGATCGTCCACGCCGGTCAGTGGGGGGAACGGGAAACTCTGCGGCGGCATGGGCGCGCAGTCTCTTCAGGCTCGCCCCAGGCCATACCAGGCGACCGGGTCAGTGTCGCTACGATTCTTGGGGGGCTTGCTCGTGACAAGAGCCGGTATAATAGAGATGAGCGACTGGCGATGAAGCAAGGCATCTGAGGTATCGAGATGGGTGCTGTAACGCTTGAACAGGTTATCCGCATGGCTGAGCAGTTGGATGCGCACGACCGCGCCGCGTTGGTTCAACGCTTGCAGGCGACTCTTCTGCCGGAAGGTAGCCTCCAGGTGACGCGCGACATGCTGCTGGCTGAGCTAGAGCAGCTACGCGCAGCCGGGGCTTTTGAGGGGGTCGAGAGTTTGCGCAACAAATTCGCTGAGCCGCCATCAGAGTTGAACGACGAGGATTTGCGCGCCAGCATCCGTGAGTTCTCGACGGAGTGGGAGCAAGACCTTGACGATCTCTTCGACGACGATTAGGCCGCTCTATGTGGTGGATACCAATGCCCTGATCTGGTATCTCAAGCAAGACAAGAAGCTGGGCGCTCATGCAGCGGCAATCTTTGAAGCGGCGGAGAGAGGGGAGACCTGGCTCATCGTCTCGGCCATTGTCATCGCTGAGCTATACTATGCGGACAAGAAACACCATCTCTTCCAGGATTTTCGGCAGGCTTATCTGGCGCTCAAAGCCAAGCCCTACTTCCGGATCGTCCCGTTTGCCGCGGACGATGTGCTTGATTTTGACCAACACAGCGATGTGCCAGAGATGCACGATCGCATCATTGCTGGCCTGGTCCGGCGGATAGGTGCGCCTCTGCTCACCGCCGATCCGTTGATTGTTGCTGCGGGACTGGTAGAGACTGTCTGGTGAGTCTCGCTTCTCCGCCCCCATCGCCGCTGAGCGCCACCCCAGCCCAACCCACCGCTGCCCCCGCCGCTCAGTGCGGCGACGGGAGACTCTGCTCCGGCATGGGCGCGCGTGGCAAGGTGAAGTAGAACGTGCTACCGCCGCCTTCTGTGCTCTCCACCCCGACCTGCCCGCCCAGCCGCGTCACAATGCGCTGCACGATGGACAAGCCGATGCCATACCCGTCGCGCCGCATACGCTGCCCGCGCTTGAACGGCTCAAAGATTTCTTCTTGCTGGTCGGCGTGGATCCCCTGCCCGTGATCGCGCACCCAGAAACGCACCATGCCGTCGGGCTGCGCGTCGGCCCCTAGCTCGATGCGGGGCGGGTCGCCGCCGTATTTCAGCGCGTTGCCCAGGTAGTTCGTCCACACATGCTCCAACCACGGCCCATAGCCGAGCGCGGGGGCCCACTCGGCCTGGACGGTGATCTGCGCGCCCGCTCGCTCGATGGCGGGTTGGAGCACGCGGCAGGCCTCGGCTACGATGTCGCCCATCAACAGCGGCGTTGTGGCGACATCGCCCTGGTGCGTCTGGGCCAGCAGCAGCAGCTCGTCAATGATACGCTCCATCTTCTCCGCGCCGTCTGCCACACCGTTGATGTACTCGCGCAGGCGCTCAAGCGGCTGCCGGTCCAGATCGTCGCGCAGCAGGTCGGCGTAGGCGATGACCAGGCTCAGCGGATTCTTCAGATCGTGGGCCACGGTGTAGGCGAAAGCGTTTAGCTCGGCAATGAGTTGCTCGCGCTCAGCCTCGGCGCGTTTGCGTTCGGTGATGTCGCGCACAACTGCTACGCGCATCCGCTGGTCGCCGAAGCGAATCTCTCTGGCGTTGATCTCGACGGGGAACTCGCTGCCGTCGCGGCGCAGGCCCACCGCCTCGTAGACGCGCTCATCACCCTCGGCCAGCCGCTGGCGGACGGAGTCGCGCACATAGGAGGCAATGAAATCGAGCGGGTTGCGCCCCAGCAATTCGTCCAGGGTCACGCCCAGCATGTCGAGGGCCGCCTGGTTGACATCATGAATTACACGGTTGTCGTGCAGCACCACTCCTTCCAGGGATGCGTCCGCCAGCCGGCGGAAACGCTCTTCGCTCTGGCGCGCCTGCCCGGCGGCTTGTTGCCAGGCCGCGCGATAGCGCGCTTCGCGGAAGTGTGCCCGCTCCAGCCGGCGCAACGTCCGCAGGCGAATGAAGTGCACAACCAGCGCGACGGCCACGCTGGTGACCACCACCGGCCCCAGGTCTTCAGGGGAGATGCCGGGATACAGGTGTTCGGTGACCGCCACCCACGCGCCGACCGCCGCCGCAATAGTCAGCATCAGCCAGCGCGTATCGAGGTAGAGGTATCCGGCGGTGATCAGCAGCAACGCATAGCTGATCGTGTAGCTCGGCTTGGTGGATAGATGGCGGGCGGTCATCAAGGTGATCGCCAGCAGAGCCAGCCCCGATCCTGCCGCGTGCGCCCAGCCTGTCGGTAGCGCAGCGCGCCCCAACGCCACAAACAGCGCCAGGGACGCCAGGGCCAGAGCGAAGGCCAGCACGGTCAAGCCCAGCGGTGCCTCGCCGGCGTGCCCGGTCAGTAGCACACCCGCCTCCAGCAGGTAGAGCACGCCGAACATCAGCGCGACCGGGCGCAGGCTGTCCCGCGCGATGCGGTTGAGCGCCTGGCGCAGTGCCTCGGCGGGCATCTCGGCATCCACAGGCACTAACTGCGCACTGGCAGCGAGCGCGCCACGATCAGGCTCTTGCTGCGGGTGAGACATAAGCCCCTTGTCTTATGGCGAAACGACATAGCTCGCGCACAAGCCGGTTATCGGTGGTTGGTTTT
>CAYNHD010000047.1:12862-14804 GCA_964396775.1 uncultured Thermoflexus sp.
TGGTGATTGGTTCTTGGTTATTAGCAAGGGCGACTCCGTTGAGGAGGCGCTCCACCAACAACCAACAACCAATAACCAACAACCAATAACCAACAACCAATAACCCCGCCCTCAGCGCCACCGGACGCCTACAGGTGGATCATATGCCCTTCCAGCCCGTGCGCCACTTCCAACAGCGCCTCCGATAGAGTCGGGTGGGCGTGGACGTTGCGCGCGATCTCGTGGGCGGTCAGCTCCCACTTCTGCGCCAGGGTCAGCTCTGGCAACAGCTCGGTCACGTCGGGGCCGATCAGGTGGCCGCCGAGGAGTTCGCCGTAACGCCTGTCGTGAATCAGCTTGACGAAGCCAATGCCCTCGCCCAGCCCCTGCGCTTTGCCGTTGGCCTGGAAGGGGAAGCGGGCGACCTCAATCTCAAAGCCGGCCTCGCGCGCCTGGGCCTCGGTGTAGCCGAAGCTGGCGACCTGCGGCTGGCAGTAGGTGCAGCGCGGCATCATGCGGTAGTCGAGGGTCGTTGTCTCCACGCCCGCGATGTTTTCGGCAGCGATGATGCCCATCGCGCTGCCGACATGCGCCAGCATCAGCTTGCCAGTCACGTCGCCGATGGCCCACACGCCGGGGATGCTGGTCGCCATGCGCTCATCAATCTCGATAGCGCCGCGCTTGGAGATGGCCAGGTCTTTGAGAGACTCCAGCCCATAGCCCTCCAGGCGCGGCTTGAAGCCAGTAGCTATGATCGCCCACTCGGCCTCGATCACCTGGCTCTGGCCGTCCTTCTCGACGGTGACACGGGCGCCGGCCCCGGTTTCCTCGACCGACTTCATGGCCGTGCCAGCCATGAACCTGACGCCCAGGCGCTTGTACTGCTTCTCTAGCTCGGTGGAGACCTCTTCATCTTCGTTGGGCAGCAGGTGCGGCAGGTATTCGACCAGGGTCACGTCCACGCCGTAGTTGTGCATGATGTAGGCAAACTCGACGCCAATCGGCCCCGCGCCGACGATCACGGCACTGGCGGGCAGCTTCTCGGAAAGGATCGCTTCCAGGTAGGTGATCACGTGCTCGGATAGCGTCACGCCGGGCAGCAGATTGACGACCGCGCCGGTGGCGAGGATCAGGTTTTTCGTCTTGAGCGTTTCAGTCCCGCCCTTGCTGAGTTCCACGCTCACAGTAGACTTGTCCTGGATGGTGCCCCAGCCCTCGTAGGTGTCAACTTTGTATTTCTTCAGCAGGAAGCCAACGCCCTTGACCAGCCGGCTCGATGCCTGACGGCTGCGCTTGAAGGCGACGCTGTAATCCACTGTCACGCCCTCGCCGCCGTTGAAGCCGAATTCTTTCATGCGGTGCTGCACAATATGGGCCAGTTCAGCGTTGCGCAGCAGCGCCTTTGACGGGATGCAGCCCACGTTGAGGCACACGCCGCCCCACCATTCCTTCTCGACGATGGCGGTCTTCAGTCCCAACTGGGCGCTGCGAATCGCGGCGACATAGCCGCCAGGACCCGCCCCAAGCACCAGGACATCGTATTCATTGACCATATTGCAGTGCGCTCCTTGTTATTCCGTTCATGGCAAAGGGCCAGACGCGCACCCGTGCGCGCTGCCCTCTGTCCCTAGCTTGCCAGAGCTTAGCGCAAACGCACCGATTCTGCCCGCAAAAGTCGTGTTTTCCCCGCGCCGCCGGCTACTGCGCCGCCCAGGGCGGGCGGGCTGGCGACCCGTCTCCGCCGCGCAGCGACTCGACGGACAGGCGGTCGCCGCTCGCCGTCACCAGGTGCAGGGAGTCGCCCGCGCCGAGCACCGCCCGCACCTCATCCAGGCGAGCGCGCAGTACCTCCTCCTCGACGATGACCACTTCTGCCCAGGCCGTCGCGTCGAGCGGGTGCAGGCGGCAGGTCTTGAGCACGGCGCGCAGCGCCGCATAGCGCGCGGCGGCGTCGGGGTCGGGT
>CAYNHD010000048.1:0-14576 GCA_964396775.1 uncultured Thermoflexus sp.
GGGGAGGGACTTCAAGAGCAGTCCTTTCCCCCTTCCCTCGCTTGCGGGGGAAGGGTCGGGGAGGGGGTAAAGATACCTCTCAAACGGCCTCTGACAGCAGGGAGACCCCACCGATCACGGGACTTCAGGTTATGAAAGTATTGTGAAATTTACGCGAAAGGCCGCGGTTTTTTTATTGCGTCTTAATTTCTAGTCGATACAGTGATATGCGAGCGCGGCATTCTCGCCGGCACAACCCGCAACCCAAACCAGCTATAGGAGAAAAGGCACATGTTCAGCTTCAAGTTCCTCCACAAGGACGAAAGCGGCCAGACTGCCCTTGAAACCGCCATCATCTTGATCGCTTTCGTAGTCGTCGCCTCCGTCTTCGCATTCACCATCCTCTCCGCCGGCTCTTCGTCCACCGAAAAGGGCGAGGCCGCTATCTACTCCGGTCTGAAGAACGTCGAATCCTCGATGACCGTTAAGGGGGCCGTCATCGCCGAGGAAAGCGCGGCTGGTGACACAGTGGGCACCGTTTCCTTCACGGTGGCCCTGGCCGGCGGCGGCGAGCCTGTTGACCTGACGGCGAACAAGGCCGTGGTCATTGGCTACCGTGACGTTGATGAGAGCGTCAGCGCCCTTGAGTGGTCTGCGGAATTCATCGTCCAGCAGGACGGCGATCCAGCCGACGACATGATGCTCGAAGATGGCGAGCTGGCCGAGATCACCGTTGACCTGGCTGGCCAGACCACCCCGCTGACCAGTCTGCCCGGCCCCAACTCGCAGTTCACGCTCGAAGTCAAGCCGCCGACGGGCGCCGTGCTCAACATCACCCGCACCACACCCCCATCCATTGAACCGGTGATGGAACTTCGGTAACCCTTAGGGGCGGAAGACGAGGGATGGCCGGAGCATAGCCCGGCCATCCTGTCCCCCCACACTGGTAGCACGCACACAACATCTGAACAACACAACAGGCACGGCCAGGCCTATCAGAACAAGTTCATACCCCGGTCTCAAGGCTTGACATCAAGCCTACAGACATCGCCCCACCTGAACTTGGCCGTGCCGGTGGGGCGATTTCTTTACCGCACGCACACGGTTAAGCCCGCGGGGGAACAAACACCATGGACCTGGAACAGCGCGTCACGATGCTCGAACAAGAGCTACAGATCCTCAAAAACCAGATACAGGCGACGCTCCTCGACATCCAGGAGCACCTGCTCACCAACACGTACCCTTCCCTGCGGGCCGAGGCCCGGCCAGAGACCGCCCCGGTGAAGACCGTCAGCGCGAAACCCGCCGCGCCCGCCGCGCCGGAAACGGAGCCTGCTCCGCCCACCGGCCAGCCATTAGTCCGCCAGGTGTCGCTTAAGGAGATGCAGGCCCCGGAGCCGCCCGTCCCTCCGCGCGCGCCAGAGCGCAGCCTGGAAAACTTGCCTGGCCAGGACTCCCGGCCACGCCGGGCCGCCGAAGCCGATGCGGTCTCTGAGCTGGCGGAGCCGGAGGCCACCGCCGGGCCGGGGGCACATCGGGCGGCCCCCTTGCCTGCCAGGAAGAATGGCGTCACACCAGGCCCGCGCGTGACCCCCTTCATCGTGGATGACGTAGATGATGACTTGCCACCACCCGCCGCAGCCGACGACACGCCGATCAGCGAGGCGGACTGGGCGCTCCTGGGCCAGCTCGAAGAGTGGACCATCCGCCGGGTCAACAAGTTCGGGCCGCGCCGCACACGCGAAATGATCAAGCAGTACGCTGCCGAG
This sequence comes from uncultured Thermoflexus sp., assembly GCA_964396775.1. Classification (GTDB taxonomy): domain Bacteria; phylum Chloroflexota; class Anaerolineae; order Aggregatilineales; family Aggregatilineaceae; genus UBA2029. Next base: position 1,749 of record CAYNHD010000048.1, read on the forward strand.
GGCCGCATCGCGCCCACTATCAAAGACTCGCTGCTGCAACTGGTGTCCATCGTCGTCGGAGACACCGCGCTGCAAGGCCCCAACGGAGACTACGCTGTGCCCGTGCGCGAGCCTGGCCCGCCCAGCCAGGCCGTCAGCCCACCCCCTGACGAGGTGTCGCTCCAGCCGCCCAACGGCGGTGACGGTGAAGACGTGTCGCCCAACCTTATCCTGCGCCTGATCGCCGGCATCGCCACCCTGGGCACCAACAACTCGCGGAGCAGGGATCATGGATAAGGTCATCACGACGGCGCTGTTGATCATCGCCAGCATGATCATGGCGGTGTCCCTCTTCAACGCAGCCTACCCAGCTATCGTCGAAGGCGGCGACGCCATCGCCAGCATGGCCGACCGCGCCGACGAACGGATTCGCAGCCAGATTATGGTCATCCACGCGACGGCTGAATGGCAGGACGGCGCGCCGCTGGATATGAACGCCAGCGGGAACATTGAAGCGTTCGTGTGGGTCAAGAACGTCGGCGACACACGCATCGCGGCGGTGGAGCGCGTAGATGTGTTTTTCGGCCAGGAAGGGAACTTCGCGCGCATTCCCCATGCCAGCGAAAGCACAGCGGGCACCTACTGGCAGGCATCGCTCGACAACGCCGCAGAATGGACGCCCACGGCCACATTGCGCATCACCATTCACCATGCGCCGCTGCAAGCCGGGCGGCAGTTCGTCAAGATCGTCGCCCCCAACGGCGTTTCGAGCGAATACTTCTGGAGCCTGTAGGCGATGGAGACGGTTCTCGCTGCCTTCCTGGTGGTCTTCGTCATCCTCTTCGCGGCGCTGAGCCTGTCCTATGTGGTCGTATCGTCGCAGGACGTGCTGCAGGTGGCTCAGAGCCAGATGGACGCGCGCCTCTCCGCGCAGGCACACACGGCCCTGCAGTTTGTGGACGCGCGCACGATGGACAACCGCACACTGGTTGAACTCACGCTGCGCAACACGGGCAGCACGCGCCTGGCCGACTTCGACCGCTGGGATGTCATCGTCAAATCCGCCAGCGAGTCCAGCGGCGTGGCCCAGATCGAATACCTCACGCCGGACGCTGCCCTGATCGCCGGCGCAGATTACGAGACCGTCCGCAGCACCTTAGCCAGCGCGTCCTGGGCGGCCAGCCTGTTCGCCGACGCTGCCAGCGGGATCGCCGAGTTCGCCGAGCCAGCCATTTTGAATGCCGGGGAAGAGATGATCGTCTGGGCGCGGCCTGCTCAGGTGATCGAGCCGGGCAGCGTGGTGGAGATCAGCGTCGCCACCGAGCATGGCACCGGCATTTTCGCCAGCTTCCGGGCGAATGTGCCGCCTGTGCTGGTCAATCACAGCCTGGTAATCGGGCGGACGCAGGAGACGGCTACGCTTGGCGCGCAGCATTTGCTGGCCACCGATAGCGATCCTGGCGACGAGCTGAGCTACACTGTGACCGACACCAGCCTGCTGGACGGCACGCTCAGCGCCCTCACCTTCTCCCAGGCGGGCATTGACGCCGGGCTGATCGCCTACTCACGCACCATAGATGGGGAGAGCGGAAGTTTCGTCTTCAGCCTCAGCGATGGCAAAGACACGCTCGCCGGCCAGGTCTTCACCGTCACCGTCAACGAGCCGCCCGTCTACGCGCCAGAAACCACCACCGTCACGCTGGGTGATGGTGAGGCTGTCCCCGTCAGCTGCATGAACACCACCGACCCTGACGACGGGCCAGAGGCGATCACCTTCACCTTGACAGCAGCGCCGGCGTCCGGCACGCTGAGCCTGGCGGGCAGCCCGCTGGCCGCCGGCTCCTCCTTTACCCTGGCCGATGTCCTCGCCGGCGGGTTGGTCTTCCACTGGTCAGGCGGCGAGTCCGATAGCTTCGCCTTCACCGTCGGCGACGCCTATAACAGCAGCAGCGAGGTCTACACCGTCCAGGTTCTTGCGCCGCAGGGTTAAGACACAGGGAGCAGCGCCGATGACCATACACAGTGCAGAAGAAGACGCGGTTCGCCGGGTGATTTCGTCCGGCAACGAGGAACTCGACAGCAAGATGGGCGGGGGCCTGCCGGTTGGCTCGGTGACGTTGATCGAGGGGGGATCGGGGTCGGGCAAGTCAGTGCTGTCGCAGCAGATTATCTGGGGGTCCCTGCAAGAGGGGTTTAGGGCGTCGGTCTTCACCAGCGAGAACACGGTCAAGAGCCTGATCAAACAAATGCAGAGCATCGAACTGAACGTGCTCGATTATCTGCTGTTGGGGCGTTTGCGCATCTACCCGATGGAACTCTCGCGGCTGGGCGAGCGCGCCCCGCAAACCCTCCTGGCCGCCATGCAACGCGAGAAGGCGCGCGACATTCTGGTGATCGACTCCTTCACGGCGGCGGTGATCCACGCCCGCGACCAGAAACAGATCATCGCCTTCTTCGAGGGGTGCAAGCGGCTCTCAGCAGAGGGAGTCTCGGTCATTGTGGTGCTGCACTCGGACGCGGTTGAAGCCGAGTTCATCAACCCCATCCGGGCGATGTGCGACGCCGACCTCCAGCTCCGCGCGGAGCAGGACGGGCAGCGGCTGGTCAAGACCCTGCAGGTCGCCAAGATTCGCGGCGCGGCCAGCGTGACCGGCGCAATCGTCGGGTTTGACGTGGAGCCTGGTTGGGGGATGCGCGTCATTCCCATCAGTAAAGCGAGGGGCTAGGTTTCATTATGGCTTCCACGGTGCTGCCCTTTGCCTTCGACCTGGAGAAAACGGCGGACTTCGACACGCTGCGGCCTCACCTGTCGAAGGACCTGCGCGAGGCGTGCGAGCGGTCGCCGCACCTGGCCGAGTATCTGCGCCGGCTGCCGCTGGATGAGGCGGGCATCCCGGCGTACTACCCCAAGCTGACCCGCAGCCTGTCGTTGCTCGAAAAGCGCAACCTGATCTACCCGCTGGAGCAGGGGCTGTACGTGCACATCTACCCCGATCCGGCGGGCGCTCGTGACCACTACATCTGCATCGAGCCAACGACGGTGGCCGACATCGAAGAACCGCTCGCGCTGGTCGAAGAGCGCCTGATCGCCTGGGCGGAAGAGATTGGCCGGATCGAGAACGACGATGAAAAGCAGGGATTCCTCCTGCAGCTCATTGACAACCTGTGTACGACGCAGCGGCGCAATGGCAGCAGCCGGCGCTCCGACAAAATTCACGTGACGCCCGAAGTCCTGGAGGGCATTCGCTACCGCGTCCTGCGCGACAAAATCGGCCTGGGTGTCCTCCAGCCCCTGCTGCTCGACCCCTATATCGAAGACATCAGTTGCAGCGGGGTCGGGCACGTCTTCGTCGAGCACAAAATCTTCAAGAGCGTCCAGTCCTCGATTGTGTTCACCACTCATGACGAGGTAGATGATTTCGTCGTCTGGCTCGGCGAATGGATCAAAAGCCCGGTGACCGTCCGCAACCCGCTGGTGGACTCAGTTCTGCCGGACGGCTCGCGCATCAACATCGTGTACGGGCGCGAGATTTCCAAGCGCGGCAGCAATTTCACCATCCGCAAATTCAGCGGCACGCCGACCAGTGTGTTGGAACTGGTTGAATTCGGGACGTTGAACTACACGATGGCGTCTTACCTGTCCTTCATGCTCGAAGAAGGGTTGAACCTGTTCGTTGTGGGGGCCACGGCTTCGGGCAAGACCACCACCCTGAACGCGCTGAACACCTTCCTCAAGCCCGACGCCAAGATCGTGACCATCGAGGACACGCCGGAGGTCCAGGCTCCGCACAAGAACTGGGTGCAGGAAGTCGCCCGACCGACGGGCGGCGGGGCGAAGGGCAGCGAAGTCGGCATGTTCGAGCTGCTGCGCGCGGCCCTGCGCCAGCGCCCCGACCGCATCATCGTCGGCGAGATTCGTAGCGTGGAAGCGGTGGTCGCCTTCCAGGCCATGCAGACCGGTCACGGCGTCATGTCCACCTTCCATGCCGACTCAGTAGAGAAGCTGATCCAGCGTTTGACCGGCGACCCGATCAACATCCCCAAGACCTACATTGACAACCTGCATCTGGCGGTGATTCAGGGGGCCGTCCGCCTCCAGGATGGCAAGATGGCGCGTCGCGTCCTCAGCATCAACGAGATCATCGGCTACGATCCCGTCTCAGAGACATTTTCATTCCTGGAAGCCTTCCGCTGGAACCCGGCGACCGATACGTTCGACTTTCCGGGCTACATGAACAGCTACCTGTTGGAACAGCACATCGCGATCCGGCGTGGCATCCCGCCCCACAAGCGCAAAGCGATCTATGACGAGCTTAAACGGCGCGCCCGCATCTTCGAGAAGCTGCACAGAGAAAAGGGAGTGACGGATTTCTATGAGTTCTTCCAGATTCTCTCCGAAGCGCGACGACAGAACCTCCTTTGAGCCTGTTCCGCCGTTCGCGCTGTTCTACCAGCTTACCTATATGTCGGCGATGGCCGCGGCAGGACTCTCGCGCAGCAAGACCTTCGAGATCGCGGCCCGGTCCGGCTCCTCGGCGGCGCGCTATTTTGCGGCCATCAACACCCTGGTTGATGAGTTCCGCTACGACTACCCCGAAGCCTGCCGGCGCATTGGCGTCCAGGCGAAGTCGGAGAACATGCGCAGCTTCCTGCTGCGGCTGTCCGACGCCCTGCGCTCCGGCGAGCCGCTGGCCGAGTTTCTGGCGCGCGAGGCGGAAGTCCAGGCGGCGGACTACGAGAACAAGTACGAGCGCAGCCTGGAGTCGCTCAAGCAGTGGTCGAACGCCTTCTCGTCCATCGTCATCTCTGTGGCGCTGATCGTCATCATCCAGGTGATCTCCTCCATGATCTACTCGATGAACACCCAGGTGATGACCGGCCTGATCAGCACCGGCGTGATCATGGCCAGCTTTGGAGCCTGGATCATCTGGCGCTCGGCCCCCCGCGAAGCCATGACCGTCCCCCCGTCGCAAGGCTCGCAGGAGCAAAAGCGCGCGCTCAGCCTGTTCCGCACGCTGCTGCCCCTGGCGCTGGCGATTGCTTTGGTGCTGCATCTGGCCGGTGTCCCCCTGGGCTGGAACCTGATCCTGGTGGCGGCGCTCATGCTGCCCAGCGGGGCGATGGGCCTGCTGAGCGACCGCCGGACCACCAAGAAGGACGAGGAGTTCAGCACCTTCCTGCGTTCTACGGGCGGCATGGCCACCTCCAGCGGCACGACGCTGAGAGAAGCGCTGACCAAGATTGACCTGAGTTCCTTCCCGACGTTGCAGCCGGAGATCGCACGCCTCAGCACGCGGCTGCAGGCGTTGGTTCCCCCAGAGCTATGCTGGCACAAGTTCGGCCTCGAATCGGGCAGCCGGCTGATTGCCGATGTGACCGGCATTTTCTACGGCGCGGTCAAGACAGGCGGCGACCCGGAGCGCGTCGGGTATTTGTGCTCGCTGTTCGCGGCCAAGACCACCCAACTGCGGGCCAAACGCCGTCTGGTGGCGGGCACCTTTGCCGGGCTGACCACGGTGATGCAGGCCGTGGTGGCCGCGCTGATGATCTTCGTCCTGTCCATCGTGAACAACTTCGCGGAACTGGTCGCCGAGCTAATGCCAACCGGCGAGGCGGCTGCCGAAGGGCAGGCCCAGATGAATATGGCCATGGCATCCTTCACGCCGGGCGAGTTGCAGTTTCTATCCACCATCACCGTCAGCATGATCCTGCTGCTGGCGACGATTGGCGCTTTGGCGGCCATCGCCGCCGATGGTGGCCTGAAGATCAAGACGACGTTCTACCTGGCGGTGACCACGCTGATTTCGGGCGTGTGCCTGCTGATCGTCCCGCCGCTGGTAGACCGCATCCTGACGATTTGAGAGGACGGGCGTTCGGACGCGCTGCGCGCACCAGGGCAGCACCAGGAGGCCGAGATGTCTCTGATTGAGCTAATTCTCAATGACCGGCGGCTCTTGCTGGCAACGGGCGCGGCGTTGGCGCCGCTCGGCCTGGCGCTGCTCTTGTGGCTCGCCGTGCGGGTGCACCGCTTCGCGCAGGCCCGCGCTGCGCGCCGGGCGGCAGACTACGACGCGCGCTTCCTGGCCGAACACGGTCTGCTCGCCAGCCCGGAGGATCAGGAAGGCTTAGGCGAGATGCCCCCCGTCAGTGCCGCCGGCCAGACGCCTGCCGCCGTCCCTGCCCGCCCAGGAGAGCCGGTGGAGGAAGAGGGCGAGGAAGAAGAAGCAGCCCCGGAGGGCGACGGAGACGTGGTGAACTCCGCCATGCAGGAACTGCTCAACAGCGTGTTCAACGACGAGGATTACACCAACCGCCTGGAACACCTGATGGACGATCTTGACGACATCCGGGCCGCTGACCTGGCCAGCCTGTGCGATGACATTGCCCGCCAGTTGACATAGAGAGGACACAGAAAATGCCATGAACGGGCAGGCGACGAAGTTCATTCACGAAGTGACCAGCGAACTCAAAGCGGAGGGGCTGTACGATCTGGGCCTGGCCGAGCCGGAGCTATATTTCCGTCCGGCCCCGCACGATCCGGCCCAGGCCGGGCACGCCGTCCCTGTGTGGCGGGTGCGCTTTGATCTCGCCTACAACGCCAACCGCTGCTTTGGCCTTGAGATCAACGGCGAGGTGATGCTGGGTCGTGGCGAAGAAGGCCCTGGGTTGGTGTCCCTGGATGACTTCGACGCCGACGAACTGGGCGTTTCGCGCCTGCATGTGGCCCTGCGCCCGACCGAGTCGCAGCTTTTCGTCGTTGATCTGGGCAGCACCAACGGCACGTGGATCAACGGGCGCTCCATTGGCGTCAACACGCCGTTCAGCCTCGCCAACGGCGATCTGCTCACGTTGGGACGGCTGGAGTTCTTCGTGCGCATCGTGGACCGTCCGGTGGGGGGCCTGGAGGTGAGCAATGGCCAGCCCGAATTCGCCGACGTGCTGCTGTCCATCGCCAAAACGCTCACCGTCCACCTGGATATGGACGCCGTGCTGGAGCGGGCCGTCGAGATGACCATGGCCGCGATTGCGGCGGAAGAGGCGTCCATCTGGCTGATTGACGAGCGCACCAACGAGCTGGTGCTCGAAGTGGCGCGCGGACTCGACGAGACCACCCAGGGGATGCGCCTCTCGGTGTCGGAGACGCTGGCGGGCAAGGTCATCCGCACCGGCAAGCCTCTGCGCGCGCACCGGCAGATGGGCGACGACCGGATCAAAGTCAAGACCGGCTATCTGGTCGAAGCGGTCATGTACGTGCCGCTGACCGTCGCTGGCGTCCCCATTGGGGTGCTGTCCGCCGCTCACCGCGCAGCCGGGCAACGCTTCAGCGAGCGCGACCAGATCGTGCTGGAGCAGATCGCGGACTTCGCCGCCATTGCCGTGCAGAATGCGCGCCTGTTTGAGTCCACGAGCCGGGCGCTCGACCAGCATGAGCGTGTGGTTACGGCGCTCAGCTACGCCCTCTCCTGCGACGTGAAAGCCCTGCTCAACGCGATGATCGGCTACACGGGCCTGCTGGACATCTACACCTCCGCGAACGACGATACTGGCGATACCATCAACCGCATCGTCGCCGCCGGGGAAGACATGGCGGCGCTGCTCGACCGCATGGTTGAGGCGGCCAAACTGACCAATACCCATCTCACCATCCACCAGCGTTGCGACCTGCTCGAAACGGTCAAGCGCGCGGTGAAAGACCGGCAGCGGGCGGCGGCAGAGAAGCGGATCGCGCTCGACCTGGAAGTGCAGGGCACGCCCTATCCGATTTTCGGCGATGAGGTCTATCTCTACCGCTCCGTCCTCAACCTGGTAGATAACGCTGTCAAGTTCTCTGGCCGTCACGCGCAGATCAGGGTGTCATTGGCCTTCACCCCGCGAGAGATCACCATCTGTGTCTGCGACACCGGCCCAGGTATTCCCCAAGACCTGCTCCCGCACCTGTTCAACCGCTATTTCCGGGGGCGGGGAACGGCCAACGGCAAGCCGGGCATCGGGCTGGGGCTGGAGATCGTCAGGGTGACGGTAGATGCCCATCACGGCACGGTGATGGCTCGCAACCGTGACGATGCCGGGGCGGAGTTCGTGATCACGCTGCCGGGGGCGCTCCGCTACATGGATGAAAAGGCGCAATGAGCATGATCATTGTGTGGGGCGTTGTGGGGATCGTCGTGGGGTGGCTCGCGCATGTGCTCGCCGGCTATCTGCCCCGCTGGACCGGCCATGTGAAGTCCCCGGCCCGCGAGCGGGTCGCGCTCGCCTCGCCGGCGGTCGTGCGGCTGGCAACGCTGTCCCGCGCGCGCCAGAACACCCGCCAGACGGTGTTCCTGCGGGCGTTGGCGGCAGAGCTTGGCAGCGCCCTGTTCCTCGCCGCTCTGTGGGGAGTCTACGGCGCGTCCCAGGAGTTCTGGGCGCTCAGCCTGAGCTATGTCTACCTGCTGCTGGTCGCGCTGGTTGATCTCCAATACCGCCTGGTGCTCAATGTGATGATCTACCCGGCGATTCTGGCCGCGCTGGGCGGGCACCTGGCAGCAGCCGACCAACCGCTGTCGCATGTGTTGGTGGGTGGGGGCCTGGCGTTCTCGATCTTTTTCCTGACGGCGTGGCTCAAACCCGGCCAGCTTGGTTTGGGCGATGTCAAGCTGGCAACGCTGATTGGCGTTACAGTGGGATTTCCGGCTATCTTATGGGCATTGATCCTGGGAACGGGCGCGGCTGGCCTGGTGACCGTCTGGCTGCTGGCGGGCAAAGGCGCGAGCCTGAAGACGAAGCTCCCCTATGCGCCGTTTCTGTGCCTGGGTGCGATGGGCGCGCTGCTTTATACGCCGGTTTTCATGCTGGGCTGAGGTGCCAACGTGACACTCCCTTCCCTGCCCACCGAGTCCCCTGGCGACGAACGACTGCGCCAGAGTCGTGTCGGTCGCCTAATTCCCTGGCTGGTGGTGCTCAGTTTGGGCTTCCTGTTCCTGCCGCTCTACCTGCTGGCAGTGACGATTGACGAGAACAACGCGGAAGCGCAGGCCGAAATCAGCACCTTGCAGGCGGAACTGGAACGCGGCCCTCTGCCTTCTGCCAACGAGCAGGAATTGCAGGACGCGCTCAGCGCAGCGTTAGAGAACATTAGCGCCCTCCAGCCGGTACGCTCGTACCTGGAGAATAACCGCATAGACTGGCCCGCTGTCGCTGCCAGTATCAGCAACTACCATGACGACACCATGGTGGTGCTGGGCCTGAGCCAGGCCGACCGCCAGCTTACGCTGAGTGGCCGGGCCTGGAACGAGCAGACCGTGCTGGACTATGCCGCGCGTCTGGAAAAATCGGGCTATTTCAGCAGGGTCTCGGTGCAATCCCTGGCGGCCAACGTCGTCCCGACGCCGACGCCCCCACCGCCCCCACGCGGAACCCTCACCGCCACCGCCGAGCCGCTCAGCGCGACCGCCACCCCGACCGCGACACCAGGCCGGATCAAGTACGTCGAATTTGTTATCGTCGTGGAATTGAAGGCAGCGCCGCAATGAACGATTTCTCCGACGAGCGCCCGTCCCTGCGGCAGCGCCTGCCAACGCTCATCCCGCTGGCATTGATTGCGGTCATCGCGCTAGGCAATGTGGTCTTTGGCCTGCTGCTGATCTGGCCGGCGTGGCAGGACAACAACCAGATGCAAACGCAGGTTGCCGGCCAGGAGCTGGCCCTGACCGCTACCGTCCAGGCCATCGAGGGGGCAGCCGATGTCTTGCAGCGCCAGGTAGACAACGCCGAAGGCCGGCTGGCGGAGGCGGCGAGCATCTTTCTCAGTGCGGCCCAGGCCGATAGTATGCTCGACCTGCTCTATCGCTACGCGCAGAACGCCGGTGTGGAGATTCTGAAGCTCCAACTGGAACCGGCGGACGAGACAGCCCATTCAGGTGCTTTCAACGCTGGGACGTTCCAGGTCGAAGTCAATGGCGAGCCACGCCCCCTGCTCAATTTTATCGTCCAGATCAAGGAAGCCGGCGTGCCGAGCGTCGTCCTATCCGAGGTCTCGATCAGCCGCGAAGAAGACCAGACGCGGCTGCGCATGAAGCTCACCCTGTATACCTCACCTTATGCGTCCGGCAGCGCGCTGGACGGCCTGGCCCAGCAGCGCCTGATTACGCCCACTGCGCCCTCCCCAACGCCCTTTCGCATCGAGCCAAGCGCGACGCCGCTGCCCACGCTCACACCCACGCCGCTTGTGTTGGCTTCGCCCACGCTCACCGCGACCCTCACCCTCCCGTCGCCCACACCGCCGCTGAGCGTCATGGGGCCGGGCGTGTACAATGACGACAGCCCTCTGCTGCACTATACGCAGGGCAACTGGATTCAGATCGTCTCTGTGCGGGGGACTGACTCCAGCTACCGCTATTGCGCCGATCCGCGTGCCGAAGTGACCTTCGCCTTTGAAGGCACCGCCGCCAGCATGCAGTACGTGGCCTTTCGCAACTTCGGCATCTTCGAGGTGTATGTGGACGGGGTGTACTGGACGGCAGTGGATAGCTACGCCCAGACTGGCACCTTCGGGCGCGAGGTGACTATCAGCGGTCTGCCCTACGGCCTGCATGTCGTCACCGTGCGCAACACCGGACGCCACAACCCGGCCAGTGAGGGCACGGTGATTGCCCTGGACGCGGTGCACGTCCAGCCGGCGATCCCGCCCTCTGCCACGCCTGCCCTGCCCACTCTGGGCAGCGACTGATCGTCCGCGCTAGCTTTTCTGAGAGACCGTTTGAAAAGGTCTGCAACCTCACCCTAAATCCCTCCCCGCAGGCGGAGAGGGACTTCAAGAGCGGTCCTTTCTCCCTTCCCTCGCTTGCGGGGGAAGGGCCGGGGATGGGGGTAAAGATACCTCTCAAATGGCCTCTGAGGTCCGTCTCAGCGGGATGACCTTGCCCCGTTTTAACGGACAGTTTTGATTTCGTCGGCATACTGCTGTTCGAAAGCAGCAGGGGTGCTGCTTTGCTGCGCTCCGAAGGGGCGTGCAATACGCCCCTTCGGAGGCATTTCGCCAACAGGATCGCCTGGCAAGGAGGGACGGGTTTCTCCCCTTTCCCTGCAAGCGGGGAAAGGGGCTGGGGGATAGGGGTTGAAAAAGTGTACAACACGCTCTAGGGATGATCGCCCCTGCCGGCCCGCCCCGCCAACTGCGCGAAGTGCTCCTTGAGGTCTGGGTACAGCGCGCGATAGGTGGCGAACAGGTCGCGGTAGAGCGGTTGGGTTTCCGGGCGGGGAGCATAGACGCGATCCACCTGAGCCGCCCGTGCCGCCGCCGCGCCAGCGTCGGGGATCAGGCCGACGGCGGCAGCCGCGAGGAAGACATCGCCTAGCGGCGCGCCGGGGTTATCCTTCAGCACGATCAGGGGCCGGCCCGTGATGTCGGCGATGATCTGGCACCACAGCGGGCTGCGCGTCGGCCCGCCGACGGCGCGTAGCTCGCTCACGGTCGCCCCCACTTCCTCGGCGACCAGGATATTGTGGGCCATCGCGAAAGCCACGCCCTCCATAATGGCGCGGACAAGCTCAGCCTGGCTGGTGTTGAGGCTCAAGCCGAAGAACACGCCGCGCGCGTTGCCGTCGTTGATCGGCTGTAACTCGCCGCTCAGATAGGGCAGGAAGATGAGTCCCTGCGCGCCGGCTTCGCTTTGCGCGGCCAGCGCCGTCATCTGCTCGAAGTCGCGGTGACCCAGCAGGTCGCGCCCCCAGGCCAACGACGCCCCAAAGGCCACAATTGTCCCCCCGGCGAACCACTTCTGCTCCAGCACGTGGGCGAAGATCAGAAGCTGCGGGTGGGCCAGCGGCGTCTCAGTCACGATGTAGATCGAGCCGCCGGTGCCCAATGAAAGCATGGCCTGGCCCGGCTCGACAGCACCCGCAGAGAGGCCCGCCGCCGACGTGTCTTCCCCGCCGGCAATGACGGGGATGCCAGGCTTCAGGCCCACCGTCTGGGCCACGTCCGGCAGCAGACCCCCGATGATCTGCTGCGAGGGGGCGACGGGCGGGTACAGGCCGCGCGGCACGCCGAAGGCCGTGATTAGCTCGTCGGACCAGTCGCACGCCCGCTGGTCGAAGGCGAAGGGGATGCTCGCGTCCGACACATTCATGACCGGCTCGCCGGTCAGCCGGAAGTTGATGTAGCCGGTCGTGGTCAGGCTGCGCCAGGCGCGCGCGAAGACTTCTGGCTCGTGTTCCTGGAGCCAGACGAGCTTGGGGTCATAATTGTAGGGGGCCGGTTGTTTGCCGTTGATGCGCAGGATGCGCTCGCCGGCGGCCTGCCGCATCCGCTCGCACTGCGCCTCGGAGCGTGCATCCATCCAGATGATGCCGGGCCGCAGCGCGTTGCCCTGGTGGTCAATCAACGTGGCGGCGCAGCCCTGCCCGCTGATTCCGATGGCAGCGATCCGATCGGGCTGCGCGCCCGCTTTCTGCACAACGGCGCGCATCACCTCGACCGCGCCGTGCCACCAGTCTTCGGGGTTCTGCTCGACCCATCCCGGCTGCGGCGTGGACAGCTCATAACTGGCGGTGGCCTGCGCCACCACCCGGCCCTCTGGCGTCGCCAGTAACGCCTTGGCGTTCGTCGTGCCAATGTCAACGCCTAAAAGAAGCTGTTCCGCTGGCATCGCCTGTCCCTGCCTGAGAAGTCCCGCACCTGCCTTTGCCCCTCATCCCTGGCCTTCTCCCACAAGGGATACTGCTGGCGAACTAAGCACGCGCTGGTTTCGTAGGGGCGGACAGCAACGTGAGAAGCATTGAGATGGCGACCGATTAACCTCACCCCCTGGCCTCGCTACGCTCGGCTCTTCCCCCTCTCCGTTAACGGAGAGGGGGAGGCGAGGCGCG
>CAYNHD010000049.1:0-14499 GCA_964396775.1 uncultured Thermoflexus sp.
GGGCCGGGGGATAGGGGCGTTCTGGCAATCGCCCAACAACTTGTTCGTGGACCCGCACAAATCACAAATCCACCCACTTGACTCGCGGACCAAAAGCATGATAAAGTGATTGAAATGACATTTCGAAATGATCTTTCGATTAACCAATGTCGTCTGTTCTGAGGTAGACAATCATGAGCGAGGTCTCCTATTCCGTGCGTGCTGTCGAGCGCACGCTTGCTATCCTCAAGTGCTTTAACCTCAACCGCAGCGAGCGTTCCTATCAGGAAATCGCCCGCGAGATCGGAGTCCCCGAAAGCACCGTATTCAAGTTGATGAAGCTGCTGGCCCAAGAGGGATTCCTCTCCGAGGTGGACAAGGGTGTGTTTCGCATCGGTCTTCAGATGTACCGGTTGGGCAGTCTCTACATTACCGACAAGTCGCTTGTCCAGACAGCCCGGCCCTGGTTGCGCAAGTTGGCGGATCAGACCGGCATGACGGCGAACCTGGGCGTTCGCCACAATGCAGACAACTCTCGCATCCTGATCGAGCAAGGCACCAGTCCCCTCAGCCTGAGCACGCGCCTGGGGGAGAGTATGCCGTACACAAGCTCCGCTCTCGCCAAAGCCCTGGTGCTCGACCTGCCTCCAGACGAGCTTGAGCGGATTCTGCCTCCTCCCCCCTGGCCCTCCTTGACCAAGACCTCGATCACCAGCCTCCCGCAATTGCTTGAGGAGTTGTCCCTTTCTCGCGAGCGCGGCTATACGGTTGACAACGAAGAGGCCGTCCCTGGCAACAAGTGTTTTGGCGCGCCAGTGCGCGACGCCAGCGGAGAGATTGTCGCAGCCATCAGTGTGACGGGTACGACCCTGGAAGCGACCTCAGAGGCCGAACCCTGGATCGTCCAGCAGGTCATTGAGGTGGCGCGCTGCATCTCCGAAGAGTTGGGGTATCAGTGCGTGGAACCTCCGCTACCAAGTCAAAGCCGCCCGGTCATAAGGGTGCGTTAATGGGCGGTCTGGATGCGGCAAGTATCTTCCTTGCCCAGGTGATACTCCGGGCGCTGAACTGCCCGGCAGTAGGTTCTGTCTTTTGCCGTGTGCTCACAGGAGGTGCATATCGCATAGCTCATCCCTTCCCCTTCAGCGACGTTCAGAGAATCTTCTAGGAGAAAAGGCTACCAGACAATGCTTCGGAGAAAACGCACCCTGCTGATCGTGCTGCTTGTCGCCCTGATGATGCTCCCTATGGGCGGCATGGCAGTGCACGGTCAAGATGCTGAGACCAAGGACCTGGTGATCGGCGACGTGTTCATTGTTGCCACCGGTCTTGGTCCGCCAGGTATCGGCACGTTCTTCAGTTTCCGCGTCACTCACGCGGCTTATGACAGCCTGACCGGTTGGGATGCTCTGGCTATTGCGGCTGGTGAGCAACCTGAGCCTGTCCCCGACCTGGCTGAGTCGTGGGAAGTCTCGGACGACGGGCTGGTGTACACCTTCAAGCTTCGGCCCGACATCCTCTTCAGCACAGGCCGTCCTCTCACGGCTGAGTCGGTCAAGGGATCCTTCGAGCGTGCCATTGCCGTGATTGCGAACATTGGTCTCGCCTCGCAGTTTCCCTGGACTGACCAGATTGCGTCTATCGAAGTGCTGGATGAACTGACCGTCCGTTTCACCTTCAGCAAGCCCTACGCTCCCTTCCTGGCCACGATTTCGAGCGGCTTCTTCGCGATCGTTGACCTGGAAGAAGTATTCGCTCACGAGGCTGATGGAGACCTGGGCGCTGGCTGGCTCTCGTACAACTCAGCGGGCAGTGGCCCGTACACCTTCACCGAAGCGGACTATCAGGTTGACCAGCGGCTGGTTATGCATCGCAACCCCTATTACTGGGGCGGCGCGGATGGGGTCCAGCCCTGGGCAGATCGTCTCATCTTCCTCCATGTGCCAGAAAACGCTACCCGCGAGCTGATGCTGGCTGGCGGTGAGTTGGATGTCGCGCTCTATCTGGACCCGATCAACCTGCGCACGCTTGAAGCGACCAGCCCGGATGTCACTATTCACACTTTCCCCTCGGCCATGACCTGCAACATGATGGTTGACCTGCGCATCGAGCCGCTGCAGGCCGGCCATCCGAAGGTGCTGCAGGCCATCCGCTACGGGATTGACTACGAAGGCTTCCTCAACGTCCTGGGCGGTGGTTACGGCACCGTGCAGCAGAGCCTGATCCTGCCGGGGATGCTTGGCTATGAAGAGGAAACGGCTCACTACTACACCTACGATCCTGACAAGGCCAAGCAGTTGCTGGCCGAAGCCGGGTATCCTGACGGCTTCAAAGTCACTCTGCTGAGCCGTCCCGGCGCTTGCGGCGCTATCAGCTATCCGGCGACGATCGAATGGTGGCAGCAGAACCTAGCCAAGATCGGCATCGAGGCGGAGATCGTCGAGACCACCGGCACCAACTTCTGGGGCCTGGTGCACGACGGCGAGGGCAAGCTGCGTGACTTCGGGACTTCGGGCCTGGGTGCGACGTACTTCGACGCAGACCAGCCGGCCACCATGCGCGCGACCTACGAGCTGAACCAGCTTGGCTGGATGGCAGTTGACCCAGAAGCCGCGACCCGTGCGGCGGAACTGACCGCCCTGGGCCAGCAGACGATGGACCCGGCAGAGCGGCACGAGATCTACGCCGAACTGTCGCGGCTGATGGTGGAAACCGGCCCGTACCTGACGGTAGTCCAGGTTGATGATGTCGTTGCAGCGGCACCAGGCGTGACCGGGATTTACGCCGTGCCGGGCCATTTCCCCATTGACTTCAAGTATATCGCCAAACAGTAATCCTGCCAGGTAAGACCCAGGGGGCCGGCCACTGGCCAGCCCCCTGTTCTCTTGTATCGAGTTTACTGGGTTCTCTACAACGAGCCGTTTTCTGAGAGACGGTCAGGTATTTGGGCTATGTCAAGGTTCATCGCTAGACGGCTGTTCCTCCAGACTTTCGTCCTGCTAGGACTGTCTGTGCTGACCTTCGTCCTGATGTTCCTGGTGCCCGGCGATCCGGCGGCGTCTGTGGTCGTCTGGTCGGCAGGCGGAGTCAGCCAGGAGGCTTACCAGGCGTTCCGCGAGATGTGGGGGCTGGACAAGCCGCTGCACGAGCAGTACCTCCACTATATGGGCAACCTGCTCCGGGGCGATCTCGGCAAATCTATGGTCTCCAACGGCCCTATTGCCAGAGATCTCGCCGCCTTCTTCCCGGCGACTGTAGAGCTGGCGGTCGTCTCCACATTCTTTGCGCTGCTGGTGGGTATCCCTGCCGGGATCGCTGCAGCCCTGCGCCGGAACTCGCTGGTAGATCACGTGACGCGCGTCATATCGCTCGTGGGCGTCTCGATGCCGATCTTCTGGCTGGCCGTCATGGGTATCTATTTCTTTTTCTTCAAATGGGGGCTTCTGCCCTCGTCACAGCGTATCGCCATCAGTCTGACGCCGCCGCCCACTGTCACCGGGCTGTACACGGTAGACGCACTGCTGGACGGAGACCTGGTCGCCTTCAAGTCCGCTCTGAACCATCTGATCATGCCAAGCGCGGTGCTGGCGCTTTCGGCAGTGGCTCTCATCGCCCGCGTCACCCGGTCCAGTATGTTGGAGGTGCTGCGCCAGGATTATATTCGCACCGCCCATGCGAAGGGCCTGCGACCGCGCACTGTTGTGGTGCGCCACGCCCTGCGCAACGCGCTGATCCCGACGACCACCGCGACCGGGCTGATGATTGGTGGGTTGCTGTCGGGCGCTGTCCTGACGGAGACGATCTTCGCCTGGCCGGGCATCGGGCGCTATGCGGTGAATGCCATCTTCTACATGGATCGACCGGTGGTGATGGGCGTGACTTTGCTGATCGGAGTCGTCTATTCCCTGGTCAATCTGACAGTAGACATCCTCGTTGCCTTCCTGGATCCAAGAATTGAATACTGAATCTTTGCTGGAGTGTAAACCTTGACCGCTGAAGCTGAGATCCGCCCACTCGCAGAATCGTTGAAATCTCCTGGGATGAATCGATCCTTGCCTGCGCGGATCGCGCGCGGCCTGCGCGCCCAGCCGACCGGTCTGGTGGGGCTGCTGCTGATCCTTATTTACGTTGGCGTGGCCCTGTTTGGCAAGCATATTGCGCCCTATCCCTACGACGAGATGGGCGTGGGGCCTCTGCTGGAAGGGCCGAGCAGCGCCCACCTTTTCGGCACCGACGAGTTTGGCCGCGACGTGTTCAGCCGGGTGATTCTCGGCGCGCCGATCAGCCTGCGGATTGGGCTGTTCGTGGTCGTCCTGGCGACACTGCTGGGTTCGCTGGTTGGCCTCGTCAGCGGGTTTGCCGGCGGCTGGCTGGACGAAATCCTCATGCGCATCACGGACATCTTTCTGTCGGTCCCGGCGATGATCCTGGCCGTCACGGTCTCCATCGCGCTTGGGCCGAGCATCACCAACCTGACCATTGGCATTGCCCTGGCGCGCTGGACGATCTACGCCCGGCTGATGCGCAGCGAAGTGCTGACCAGGAAAACCGAGGATTATGTGCTGGCAGCCCGGTCACTTGGCGCTTCGCCTACGCGCGTGCTGTTGGTTCACATTCTGCCCAACAGCTACACCAGCGTTTTGGTGCAGGCAACCCTGGACTTTGGCATGGCCATTCTATTCGCGGCTGGCCTGAGCTTCATCGGGGCAGGGGCGCAACCGCCGTCACCGGAATGGGGTGCGATGGTGGCCAAAGGGCGTGATTTCATCCGGGTGGGCTGGTGGATCACTGCGTTCCCTGGTCTGGCGATCTTCGGCCTGGTCTTGGGCTTCAACTTGCTGGGCGACGCCGTGCGTGATGCGCTTGACCCGCGCCTGGTCGAATGATGGACTTGTCCGGCCAACTTGCGTCTGGTGAGGCGAGCGGTGAGCAGGTCAGACGGCACTGTGGAGGGGAGCATGGCATAGACCCAAAGAAAATACCCGTGAGTGGTCAGGCCACTGCGGGATGTCACCAACTATCAGCAACAACCGCTATACCCTGTACATCACAACAACCTCCTGGAGGATATCATGGACTGGGATGCAGTAAAGGACGTCATTCGCGGGCCAGCGGCGCTGCAAATGCCGCCCTTCAACGACGACCTGAGCCTGAATGTTGCAGAGCTGAAGAAGATCATCCGGCGGCTGTATGATGCTGGTTTCCGCCGGAGACGGGGATTTATCATCTGTCCCAGCGGCACCGGTGAGTTCATGAGCCTGACTCTGGACGAGCATGTGCAGATGGTGAAGGCCGCCGTTGAAGCGACGGATGGGGAGCTGCCAGTTGTGGCTGGCATGGCGACTGCCAGGCTGCACGAAGCGATTGAGATGGCTCAGGCGCTGAAGAACGCCGGCGCAACGGCCCTGATGGTCCCGCCGCCCTTCTACTACATGCTGGACGAGGACTCATTCTTCACCTGGTATCAGCGGCTGACCTCAGCCGTTGAGATCGGCGTGATGATCTACGATCAGACCTGGCGCAAGCTGGGCACCGGCGTCTCTCTGGGCATGATGGAACGTCTGGCGACGTTGCCCAACCTGATCAGCCTGAAGTACGGCAACTGGGTGACCTATACGGATTTGCTGGTCGCGTTGCAGCGTTTCTCCAGGCGTTTCGCCTTCATTGACGTTTCGCTCGCGCTGACGGCTACCATCAGCCATATTCACGGGGCGCAGGGGTACATCGCGGGGCCGGCCACCGTCTGGCCTGAGTTTGAGCTGCATCGCTGGGACCTGATGGAAGCGGGCCAGTACGTGGAGGCCGAGCGGTTTGGCGCGCGTCTGGTGCCGTTCATGCACCGCTACCTGACCGGCGATGAGTTTGGGGGCGATTTCGTCTTCCACGATGGCGCGACCTTCAAGGCTATGCTGGAGTACGTCGGGCTGTACGGCGGCCCAGTGCGGCCCCCGTTCCGCGCGCTGAACCAGAAGGAGAAAGACGACCTGTTCGCCATGCTGGACACGATTGATTTCACTGTCCCCAGCTAAAGCGCAGCCGTAACGCCATCTCTTGAAACTGGAGCGATTGCTGCCTTCGAGCGCAATCGCTCCAGAGCTGTCCGGCATCAAAGGGATTCGTAGAGACGCCACCCCTCATGAGAGGTGGCCAGGCCGGACATGCAAGCTCGGACATGCAAGCTGTCTCAGACGAAGCCCCAGGGCTTGCTGTGTCTGGCTCACCGCGCCTTTCAACGCTATCGAGTCTCTGCAAGGTGGCACTGTCGCTTTGAATCGTAACCGGAGAGAATCTCGTGGACTGGATCGAGACTAAAGAGGTACTTCGCGGGCCAGCGGCGCTCGTGATGACCCCTTTTCACCAAGACTTGAGCCTGAATCTCGAAGCACTCACCCAGAACATACGCTACATGGCTGACGCCGGGCTGCGGCGGAGTCGGGGCTTTCTAGTGGTTCCCTGTGGCACCGGTGAGTATGTCAGCCTGACCAAAGACGAGCACCGGCGGATGGTGGAGACCGCCGTCCGCGCGACTGACGGGACGATCCCTGTCGTGGCCGGAGTCGGCACGTGCAGCTATCTGGACGCCATCGAGATGGCGCGCACCGCCCAGCAGGCTGGCGCGTGCTGCGTCATGATTCCGGCGCCCTTCTACTACGAGCTGGATGAAGAAGTCTTCTTCAACTGGTATGCGACGCTCGCCCAGGCGGTGACCATCCCGATCATGGTCTACGATCAGGTCTTCCGCCGCGCGAGCCTGGGAGCCGGGCTGCGGCTGCAAGGGATTGCCCGCCTCGCTGAAATCCCCAGCCTCATTTCGTTCAAGTATGGCGGTCCCGCGCAGCATCTCGACATGATCCCGGCGCTGGAGCAGTTTGCCGGGCGCTTCGCCTTCATTCACGGCTCGCCGGACTTCACGTCAATCATTTCTCACATGCACGGCGCGTATGGTTTTGTCTCAGCGCCGGTCACATGCTGGCCCGCTTTCGAGCTACACTACTGGGACTTGCTCGAAGCACAGCAGTATCACGAAGCCGCGAAGTGGCAGGCACGCATCGCCCCGTATACGCGCCTGTTCTCCCGCGAAGGGGGATGGGGACAGTACCTTTTCGCGGCAGCGGTCATCAAGGCAACCCTGGAGTACGTTGGTCTGTACGGCGGCCCGGTGCGGCCACCCTTCTATGAATTGACGGCTGATCAGAGAGAGAAGCTGTTCGCTCTGCTTGACAGCCTTGCTCTGTGAGCAGGCGCAGCCGGGCATAGACCCTGACGGTTCGATCGGTATCGCCAGGGCAGCGCTCGCGCCACAAGAGAGGCTGTGCAAGCTCAGCACCGATCCAAGTGCGATGTGATCTGTATACAGGTGAGAGGAAACCATGAAAGCAGTCCAATATGTTTCGCCAGGCCATGTGACAGTGGTAGACGTGCCGGTTCCTGAGCGGCCTGCTGGCGAAGTGTTGCTGCGTCTGGACAAGGTAGCTATCTGCGGCAGCGACCTGCACATGCTCTACGACAGCGCGCCGGCCTCTTTCCCCTTTGCCCCAGGGGTGTCGGGCCACGAGTGTATTGGCGTGGTCGAGGAGGCGGACTCCACCGAGGTTCGACGTGGTGAGCGTATGTTGATCATTCCCCCTAAGATCAACGCCATGGCTGAATACGTCACTGTTGAACCGAAGTGGCTGATCCCCATCCCCGACGGCCTGGATTCGCAGCGCGGCGTGCTGGCGCAGTTGTTGGGCACCGTGCTCTACGCCTGCAAGCGGCTGCCGAGCGTGGTTGACAAGACGGTAGCCGTGGTCGGTCAGGGGCCGGTAGGGCTGTTCTTCACCATGCTCATGGCCCACTACGGAGCCAAGAAGATCATCGGCCTGGATGTGGTGGATCATCGCCTGTCCGTCTCCCGCGCTGTTGGGGCGGCCCACACCATCAATGCTGAGCGTGAGAATCCCGCTGAGGCCGTGCGCGAGCTGACCGACGGTGCGCTGGTTGATCTCGTGATCGAGGCAGTGGGCAAAGAGGAGACGATCAACTACAGCCTTGATCTCGTCCGGCAGAACGGCGACATGCTGCTGTTTGGCATCCCCAAGCGCAGCGCGTTCGTCTTTGAGTACGAGAAGTTCCTGCGCAAGCTGCTGCGCACCACGTCGTGCGCTTTCACGCAGCAGGAGCCAGGGCTGAGGAGTTTCCGGCTGGCTGTAGATCTCATCGCCCAGGGACGGCTGGACGTGTCGCCGCTGATCAGCCATTGCCTGCCGCTGGCGGACGCGCCAGGCGCTTTTTATCTTGCTCAGACCAAGCAGGATGGTGCCGTGAAAGTGTTGCTGGATTGCTGGTTGGACGCATAGGGGCACAGCCCTGCGGCTGGCAGCCCCTGCGCTGAAGTCCTGTGCGGGCGGCGGCGCTGCACCGCCGCCCGCTGCCTTGCGTTGCAGCGAGGAGACTGATGCTCACCTCTGAACGATCCACCAGGGCCGGCGAGACCGCGCCGCTGGTTGCTGAGCTGGCGCAGCAGCTTGAAGGCGAAGTGCGCTTCGACGAGGTGTCACGCCTGCTGTACAGCACCGACGCCAGCAACTACCAGATCGAGCCGGTCGGTGTCGTCTTCCCCAAACACGCCGACGATGTAGTGGCCGCACACAGCGTCGCCGCCCGGCACGGCGTCCCGCTGCTGCCGCGCGGGGCGGGCACGAGCCTGGCCGGGCAGACCGTGGGCCACGCGCTGGTGATGGACCTGTCGCGCCATCTCAACCAGGTGATGCGCGTGGATGCGGCGGCGCGCACGGTGACGGTGCAGCCCGGCGTGGTCATGGCCCACCTCAACGCGCAGCTTGCGCCGCTGGGGCTGATGTTCGGCCCTGTCCCGGCCAGCGGCGACCGGGCGACGGTTGGCGGCAGCCTGGGCAACAATGCGACGGGGATGCACAGCATCTTGTACGGGATGTTCGGCGATCATGTGCGGGCGGTGGATGTGGTGCTGGCCGATGGCACGCGCCTGACGCTGGGCGAGGGCGCTCCGGCGCATCCCATCCGCGCGCGGCTGGAAGAGCGGATCGGGGAGATTCTACGCGAGAATGCTGCCGAGATCGCCGCGCGCTTTCCCAAGACGTGGCGCAATGCGGCGGGTTATGCGCTCAACACGCTCGACCCGGACCATCTCAACCTGGCGCGGCTGTTCGCGGGGGCGGAGGGCACGTTGGGCACCGTCGTCTCCGTCGAGTTGAACCTGGTTCCCCTGCCTGCCATGACGCGCATGGCCCTGCTGCATTTCGACAACCTGCGCGCGGCGCTGGAGTCCGTGCCGGCCATCCTGGAGACGGGGCCATCCGCCGTCGAGTTGCTCGACCGGATGCTGCTCGACATGACGCGCACCCATCCCGAATATGCCAGGCTGCTGACCTTCGTGGACGGGAATCCGGCGGCGATCCTGATGGTGGAATTCTATGGCGACACAGAGACGGAGCTGGCGGCCAAAGTGGAGCGGCTGGGCGAACGGCTGGCGCGCGCCGGGTATCGGGGGAACACGACGCTGGCGGTCACGGCGCAGCAGATGGGCAACGTGACCAAAGTGCGCAAGGCCGGGCTGGGCCTGCTGATGAGTATGCGCGGTGAGTTGAAGCCGGTGCCGTTCATTGAGGACGCGGCGGTGCCGGTCGAGCGCCTGCCGGAGTATGTGGCGGGGGTGCAGCAAGTGGTCGCCGCCCAGGGGACGACGATGGCGATCTACGCGCACGCCAGCGCCGGCTGCCTGCATATCCGGCCCCTGCTCAACCTGAAGACGGTGGCGGGGCTGCGCCAGTACCGGGCCATCGCCGAGGCCGCCACTGACCTGGTGATCAGGTTCGAGGGCACGACCAGCGGGGAGCACGGGGAGGGGCTTTCACGCGGGGAATTCAGCCGGCGGCTGTTCGGCCCGCAGCTTACCGAGGCGTTTCGCCAGGTCAAGCGGGCCTTCGACCCCGCCGGGCTGATGAACCCCGGCAAGGTGGTGGACGTTGGCCCGATGGACGACCCACGCACGCTGCGCTACGGCCCGGACTACGCCGTGCCCCATGCGCCTGCGCGGCCCCGCCTGGACTGGTCGGTGGACGGCGGGTACCCCGGCGCGGTCGAGATGTGCAACGGGGCGGGCGTCTGCCGCAAGGAAGGGACCGGCGTGATGTGCCCCAGCTACATGGCCACGCGGGACGAAGCCGCTTCCACGCGGGGGCGGGCCAACGCGCTGCGCCTGGCGATGATGGGTGCGCTGGGATCGCCGCAGATCGCCAACGAGCGCGCCCGCGAAGTGCTGGACCTGTGCCTGTCGTGCAAGGCGTGCAAGTCCGAATGCCCGTCGCGGGTAGACATGGCGCGGCTCAAAGCCGAGTTCACCGCCGCGTACTACGACACGCACCGGGTTCCGCTGCGCGCGTGGATGTTCGGGCACATTCACCGGCTCAACCAGCTTGGCAGCCTGGTGCCCTGGGCGTCCAATCTGGCGCTGCGCTCGCCGGTGGCGCGCTGGCTGTTCGGGCGCATCGGCGTGGCCCCGCAGCGCCAGATGCCCCTCTTCGCCCGCGAGCGTTTCAGCGTGTGGTATCGCAAGCACTACGCGCGCCCGGCGCGCGAGCGCGGCACGGCCCAGGCCCCGATTCTGATCTCCGACACCTACACGGAGTACAATTACCCTCACCTGGGGCGCGCCGCGCTGAAGGTGGCGAGCGCGGCAGGCTTCGCCGTCGAGGTGTGGGGGCCGCGCGAGCTGGACTGCTGCGGTCGCCCGCTGATCTCCAAGGGGCTGCTGGACGACGCGCGCTTCCTGGCCATCCGCAACGTGCGGCGCATGGCCCCGGTCGCCAGAAGCGGGGAGCGGTTCATGCTCATCGAGCCAAGTTGTGCCGCCGCCTTCCGCGACGAATACCGCGATCTGGTGCCGGCGGAGATGCGCGCCGACGCTCAGTGCGTGGCCGAGGCGGTGATCACCGTCGAGGAGTGGCTGGCCGAGGTCGTCGGCTCGGAGGTGGCGCTGCAAATGGCCTTCGACGCCACGCCGAGCGAGGTGCTGCTGCACGGGCACTGCTACCAGCGCGCGCTGTGGGGCACCGGCGCGGCGCACCGCCTGTTGCAGATGATCCCCAACTGCACCGTCACCGAGCCGGACGACGGTTGTTGTGGGCTGGCGGGCAGCTTCGGCTACGAAGCCGAGCACTACGAGCTTTCGATGAAGATCGGTGAGCAGCGCCTATTCCCGGCGGTGCGCGCCGCGCAGGACGCGGTGATACTGGCCAGCGGCGTGTCGTGCCGCGAGCAGATCGCGCAGGGCACGGGTCGGCACGCGCTGCATCCCGTCGAGTTCGTCGCTGAGCGTGTCAGAGAAAGGGAAGAGCCATGAATCAGGCGCGCCGCGCACAACTGCGCGAATTCTACCGGGAGACTCTGCTGGAGGATGTCATCCCCTTCTGGCTGGCCAATTCGCTGGACGAGCAATACGGCGGCTACTTCAACATGCTCGACCGCGACGGATCGGTCTACGACACCGATAAGGCGATCTGGCTGCAAGGGCGCGGCGTGTGGATGTACGCCACGCTGTACAACACGGTCGAGCGGCGGGCGGAATGGCTCGACGCGGCGCGGCTGGGCTATCGCTTCCTGATGGCGCACGGCTTCGACAGCGATGGGCGCATGTTCTTCCAGGTGACGCGCGACGGACGCCCGCTCATCAAACGTCGCTACTTCTTCAGCGAAGTCTTTGCCGCCATGGCCTGCGCGGGGTACGCCCAGGCAGCGGGCGACAACGAGGCCCTGCAGCGCGCCCGCGACCTCTTCCGCCAGATCGTGGACCTGGCGACAACTCCGGGCCGGGTGACGCCCAAAGTCAACCCGGCCACACGGCGCACGCTCTCTCATGCGGTGCCGATGGTGCTGCTGGCCACGGCGCAGGAGTTGCGCCGCGTAGACCCCGATCCGTTCTACGATCAGGTGGCCGGGCAAGCCGCCGACCAGATTCTGACGCTGTTCACCAGGCCGGACAAGCGCGCGCTCTTC
Source organism: uncultured Thermoflexus sp. (assembly GCA_964396775.1). Classification (GTDB taxonomy): domain Bacteria; phylum Chloroflexota; class Anaerolineae; order Aggregatilineales; family Aggregatilineaceae; genus UBA2029. The sequence goes on from CAYNHD010000049.1 coordinate 11,995, forward strand.
GAGACGCTCAACGCAGACGGCTCGCTGATGCTCGATACTGTGGCGGGCCGCACGATCAACCCCGGCCACGCCATCGAGTCGGCCTGGTTCCTCATGCACGAGGCTCGCTATCGGGGTGACCGGACGATCATCCAGCGCGCGCTGGACATCATTCGCTGGTCGCTAGAGATTGGCTGGGACAAAGACTACGGCGGGCTGCTCTATTTTGTGGACTACGAGGGCAAGCCGCCGACTCAGCTTGAATGGGATCAGAAGCTGTGGTGGCCGCACACAGAGGCCCTCTACGCCCTGCTGCTGGCCGAACACCTCAGCGGGGAAGCCTGGTGCGGGGAATGGCACGAGCGGGTGCACGACTGGGCGTTCGGCCACTTCGCCGACCCGGAATATGGCGAGTGGTACGGGTACCTGCACCGCGACGGCACCGTGCTTACGCCGTTGAAGGGGGGTGTGTGGAAGGGGCCGTTCCACCTGCCACGCGCCCTGCTGCTGAGCTATCACCTGCTGGGCGAAACGCAGCCGGGATGAGGGATCGTTCGCGCGATGAGTGCCTCACTGATGTAACAGCACCTTTTCATGCTCAGGCTGGTCAACGTATGCGTCGGTGTACATGGGATCGCCAGGCGCTCTGTGGGAATCCTCGGCTGTGCAGTACCAGATCGCGGAATCTGTCGAAAACCGGTTTCGGCACCCTGGTGAGCTACACCTTAGGACTCGATTCCTGCGCTCAAATAGCTTCTGAGAGGCCACGCAGAAGCCTCACCCCCCGGCATCCTCTCCGTAAACGGAGAGAGGGAGTAAGCGCGGGGCTAAGTCCCCTCTCCGCCTGTGATGCTGTTGGCGAACCAAGCACGCGCTGGTTTCGTAGGGGCGCTGCTCTGCTGCGCCCCCGTAGGGGCGTATGGCGATGCGCCCCTACGGAGGGCATTTCGCCAACAGTATCGCGTGTGGAGAGGGGATTTAGGGGTGAGGTAAATCGTAGGGCAGGTCTTTCCACGTGGTCTCTCAGAAGCCACTTGCGGGCAGGAAACATGCCCGAAGTGCGGCACTGTACCGAGCACCGGTGCTCGACAGGCTCAATGGGGTGATTGGGGTGACGCTCAAGGGCCATAGGCCATCATGAATGACGCATCGTTGATAGGGTTCCCTGGGGCACGGTGAGCAGCCATCATAGGGTACCGTGTTCCAGGGCAATGTCGAACAGCATCTCCAGCTTCCACGGTTCCACTCGCGGGGCTACCGAACAGGCCGTACTCAGGATGTAGCCTCCTCCCGGTTTGCCCGCGAGCAGTGTGTCGGTTGCACGCCGGATGAACTGCTCTCTGGTGTCGGTCAGGATGGCGACTGAATTGATGTTTCCCTTGATGAACAGCTTCTCTCCAATGCGCGCCTTGGCATCAGCCAGCGTCACATTTCCCAGAGGGGGAGGATCGAGGGTGTCAACGCCATCAACGTGTGTCTCGGCGAGCAATTCGAGCCGGTCGTTTAGCAGGCCGCAGGTGTGGGTGTAGACTGGGAGGCCGGGGACCGCCGTATGCAGGGCGTCGGCCACTGCGCGTTCATAGGGGAGGACGAACCGCTCATACATGCGGGGCGAGATGAACCCCCCGCCGGCAAACGCCGATGAGATCAGCACCGCGTCCACACCACGTCCGGCCTGCGCCTGCCCCCAGGCAATGGTGGTCTCGGTAAAACGCGCCAGGATCGCCTCAGCCCTTGCCGGATCGGTGACTAACCCCAGTAGTGCCTCCTGGTAGCCGAATAGCTCCATGAAGTGCGTGAAGGGCGAGAATACCTCGCCGTGAACTGACAGGGAATCTCCCACAGCGGCCCGGACGAGATCAATCGTGCGGAAGAAGGTGTCCGGTGGCTCCAGCAGCAGCCCTGGCGCTTTGCCAGTCACGCGGGGTATGTGGTAAACGCCCCAGGTGTAAAGGGGCCAGTCATCCAGCCGATCCATGTCGCGATCCGGGTCAAAGGTGTTGTAGTCCGGGCGAGGAACCACATGCGGGTCATCCGCCTCGAAAAGCGGGCTGTCGTCCCAGGGGATCAGCGTATGGCTGCCATCCTGCCAGGTGAGAAGCTCACCGTCCTGGCGCTCCTCAACGCTCCTGATGGCGTCCCGCCAGGCCGGGTCGCGCCCAGGAATGTTGATCAGGATGCCGTCGAAGCGGTAGCGTCTGCACATCGCCACCAGCGCATCGGAGAAGGCTTCGCTGCTGAAGAAGATCTCGTGGGGCTTCCACCTGCTCCGCATGTTGAGAAAGTAGTGTCCCAGCGACAACTGGCACATCACCGGCACGCGGTCAGGTATGCCGTGCTGTATCGCCACGGCCATCCGTTCCCTGCTGTTCATGGGAGCATTTCTCCGGCTCGGTCTTCCTGCTCGCCCCTTGCGGGTTCTATCCCTGTTCCGGTGAGCGTTTCCAATACCACCACAGAATGCGGTCATCGTCAGGTGTAGGCATCAGAGACCATACGGAAAGACCTGCGCTACGATTTACCTTC
>CAYNHD010000050.1:0-14356 GCA_964396775.1 uncultured Thermoflexus sp.
GTCCACGACGGGCGCCGCCACGTGCCGATCTATGTCACCGAGAACATGGTCGGCCACAAACTGGGCGAGTTCGCCCCGACACGGACCTACCGGGGCCACCTGGCCGAGAAGAAGAAGAAGAAGTAGGTCGAGACGGGGATAAGGAATTACGCTATGGACGTTCGTGCAACTGCCCGCTACCTGCCGATCTCGGCGCAGAAAATGCGCCTGGTCTGTGACCAGGTGCGCGGCATGGATGCTGACCAGGCGCTGACCGTGCTGCGCTTCATGCCGCACAAAGGCGCTGGCCTGCTCTCCAAGCTGATCGAGTCGGCGATTGCTAACGCCGAGCAGAACTTCGAGATGAACCGCCAGGACCTGTATGTGGCGCATCTGGCGGCCAATGAAGGGCCGCGCATGAGGCGGATGAAGGCTGGGGCGCGTGGCCGCTACAAGCCGCGCGTGAAACGCTCGACCCATCTCGTTGTCGTGTTGACTGAGCGTCAAGAGGAGACAGCCTAGTTATGGGACGCAAAGTACACCCGGTCGGCTTCCGGCTCAAGATCAACCGTGATTGGAGCGCCCGCTGGTTCGCCGAGGGCGACCGTTATCGCACCCTGCTGCAAGAGGACTTCCAGATTCGCCAGTTCGTGGAGAAGGAAGCCGACCGCGCCGGCATCTCCGGGGTGGAGATCGAACGCTACCCGAACCAGGTGCAGGTCACGCTGTTCACGGCCAAGCCCGGCATCGTCATCGGGCGCAAGGGCGAGAGCGTCAAAAAGCTGCGCCAGGGCCTGGAAGAGCTGACCGGCAAGAAGGTTAAGGTCGAGGTCGAGGAGATCGAAAAGCCCGACCTGGACGCCCGCCTGGTGGCGCTGAACATCGCTGGCCAGCTTGAGCGCCGCATCGGTCACAGCCGCGCCATGAAGCGCGCCATCGGCCAGGCCATGCGCCAGGGCGCGAAGGGCATCAAGATTCAGGTCAGCGGTCGCCTGGCCGGGGCCGAGATGGCCCGCCGCGAATGGCAGATGGAAGGCCAGGTGCCGCGCGCTACCCTGCGCTCGAACATTGACTACGCCACTGCCGAGGCGCTGACCACCTACGGGCGGATTGGCGTCAAGGTCTGGATCTACAAGGGCGAAGTCCTCGGCGAAGAGAAGCGCCAGGCCGAGCCGACCGATGTCTATGTGAGTCAATAGGCAGGGCGCCGGGGCCGCTGCCGGTGGCTGGCGGTGAGGCGTTCTGACTTTCGAGGAGTAGACGAGCATGTTAATGCCAAAGCGGGTAAAGCACCGCAAGCAGTTTCGAGGGCGGATGAAAGGCGTGGCCGGGCGCGGCAACACAGTCCAGTTTGGCGACTATGGGTTGCAGGCGCTGGAGCCGGCCTGGATCACCAGCCGCCAGATCGAGGCTGTCCGTCGTACCATCATGCGCCACATCCGGCGGCGCGGGCGCGTGTACATTCGCATCTTCCCCGACAAGCCGGTGACCAAGCGCGCCGCCGAAAGCCGCATGGGGAAGGGGAAGGGGTCGGTGGATCATTGGGTCGCGGTGGTGCGCCCAGGGCGCATCATGTTCGAGATGGCCGGTATGGACGACGAGACCGCGCTCGAAGCCCTGCGCCTGGCAGCCTACAAGCTGCCGATTGCCACCAAGGTTGTCCGCCGCACAGACCCGATCAGCGGTGAGGAGGTCTCGTAATGCGCAAGACAGCCGAAATTCGCAGGATGACCGACGCCGAGATCGCCGGGGCGCTCGATGATGCCAGGCAGGAGATGTTCAACCTGCGCTTCCAGCGGGCATCCGGCCAGCTAGAAGACTATACGCGCATTCGCCAGCTCAAGAAAGAGATCGCGCGCCTGCTGACCATTCAGCACGAGCGCCGGCTGGCGGCGGAGCTTGTCCAGCAGGAGGACACCGATGCCTAACACTCGTAAACGGCTGGAGGGCCGTGTGATCCGCAATTCGATGGACAAGACGGTTGTCGTGGAAGTCGAGCGGGTGCACCCCCACCGCCTGTACAAGAAGGTCGTGCGCACCACCAAGAAATACATGGCGCACGACGAAAGCAATGCCATCCCGGTGGGCGCGCTGGTGCGCATCGTCGAAAGCCGCCCGATCAGCAAGAACAAGCGTTGGGCGGTGGAGGCAGTGCTGGAAGCGCCGGAGCAGGAAGCGCCGCTGCCAGCCACACTTGACGAGGCGGAAGAGCGATGATCCAACACGAGTCACGACTGAAGATCGCCGACAACACCGGCGCGCGTGAAATCCTGGTCATCCACATCACCGGCGGCTCGCGGCGCAAGACCGGCGCAGTGGGTGACATCGTGATCGGCACGGTCAAGTCGGCAGCGCCGCAGGGCGCGGTGAAAAAGAGCGAGATCGTGCGCGCCGTCATCGTCCGCACGGCCAAGGAGTACCGCCGCAGCGACGGGTCGTACATCAAGTTCGACGACAACGCAGCGGTCATCTTGCAGGGCGACACGAAAGACCCGCGCGGCACGCGCATCTTCGGCCCGGTCGCGCGCGAGCTGCGCGAAAAGGGGTTCATGAAGATCGTCTCGCTGGCCCCAGAGACGCTCTAGCGCGGCTGTGGGCCGGCGCGAGATGGGAGTGAGGCAGCAATGCAACGAATCAAAAAGGGCGACACCGTTGAGGTGATCGCCGGCAAAGACAAGGGTGTGCGCGGCGCGGTGCTGCGCGTGATCCCCAAGAAAGACCGGGTGGTGGTCGAGCGCGTCAACGTCGTCAAAAAGCACCAGAAGCCGGTTCAGGCCGGGCGCGGCCAGGTTCAGCCAGGCATCATCGAGTTTGAAGCGCCGATCCACCTCTCCAACGTGATGATCGTCTGCACCCAGTGCAGCGAGAAAACGCGGGTCGGCTATCGGATGACGGAAGACGGCAGAAAAGTGCGCGTGTGCCGCAAGTGCGGCAGCGACATAGACTAGCCGTCTCCGCCAAGTGAGGTCAGAGACTATGGCAAGCAATCGTCTGCTGGAACGCTACCGCACCGAAGTCGTTCCGGCCCTGATGGAAGAGTTTGGCTATTCCAGCGTGATGCAGGTGCCCCGCCTGACCAAGCTCGTGGTCAACATCGGCGTCGGCGAAGCCCTGGACAACGCCAAGGCGCTCGATGGCGCGGTCGAAGACCTGCGCCTGATCACTGGCCAGCAGCCGGTCATCACCCACGCTCGGCGGAGCATCGCCGGGTTCAAGCTGCGTGAAGGGCGCGCCATCGGCGTCAAGGTGGACCTGCGCGGCGAGCGCATGTGGGCGCTGCTCGACCGCCTGATGAACATCGCCCTGCCCCGCACGCGCGACTTCAGCGGCGTCAGCCCGGACTCGTTCGACGGGCGCGGCAACTACACGCTGGGCCTGCGCGAGCAGTTGCTCTTCCCGGAGATCGCCTACGACAAGATTGACAAGGTGCGCGGGTTGGAGATCACCATCGTGACCACCGCGCGCACCGACGAAGAGGGACGCCGCCTGCTCAAGCTGTTGGGTATGCCGTTCCGCGAGCAATAAAACCCGTTCAGAGCGTCAGGCCATTCTCGCTGGTGAGGAAGGAAGGTCTCGATGGCCAAGAAGTCTATGGTAGCGCGTGAGACGCGGCGCAAATACAAGGTGCGCGTGCGCAATCGCTGCCAGTACGTAGACCCCCATTCGGGGAAAGTATGCGGTCGTCCGCGTGGCTATATGCGCCGCTTTGGGCTGTGCCGCATCCACTTCCGGGAGCTGGCGCTCGAAGGCCAGATTCCTGGTGTGGTCAAGTCTAGCTGGTAACTGACCGGAGCGAACCATGCTAAGCGATCCTATTGCTGATATGTTGACCCGGATTCGCAATGCCATCATGGTCGGGCATAGCACAGTGGCTATCCCGCACTCCAAGACCAAGCTGGCCATTGCCCAGATTCTCAAAGACGAGGGCTACATCTCCGATGTGACGGTGGAAGAGGGCAAGCCCGCTTCGACCATCGTGATCACCCTCAAGTACTGGGGCAGCCGCCGCGAGCGCCGCCCGGTCATTAGCGATCTCAAGCGTGTGAGCAAGCCCGGTCGCCGGGTGTACGTGGGCAAGAACGACATCCCCTGGGTGCTCAGCGGGATGGGCATTTCGATCCTGACCACCCCGCGCGGCATCATGACCGGCCAGCAGGCGCGGCGTCAGGGCGTTGGTGGCGAGGTGTTGTGCTACGTCTGGTAAAGGCGGAGCACAGCGCCGAGGGCACGCCTAAACTGGGCCGACGGGTGCCAGTAGAGGCTCTGGTCGAGGCAGTGGAAGGGGTTGCTTCTCCTCTTCGCCCAGAAGTTCTACGCCACATCCTGGCCCGGCCAACGTTCCCGGTGCTGCTTATCGTCAGCATGTTGAAGGAAGGATAGGAACCGTGTCACGCATTGGGAAGAAACCTATTCCGATCCCGGACAAGGTTCAGGTGACGGTTGACGGGAGCCAGGTGACCGTCAAGGGTCCGAAGGGGGAACTGCATCACACGTTCCCCGCCGAGATGGTCATCAAGCAAGCGGACGGCCAGATCGTGGTCGAGCGCCCGTCCGACCAGCGCCAGCATCGCGCCTTTCACGGCATGACGCGCGCCCTGATCGCCAATATGGTGACGGGCGTCAGCGCCGGCTTCGAGCGCGTGCTGATCGTCGAGGGCGTTGGCTACCGCGCCGAGATGGAGGGCAAGACTCTGGTGATGCACCTGGGCTACTCGCACCCCATCCCGGTCGAGCCGCCGCCTCATGTGGCCTTCGCCGTCGAGGAACGTGGCCGGATCGTCCGCATTAGCGGCATAGACAAACAGGTGGTCGGCCAGTTGGCGGCCAACATTCGCGGGCTGCGGCCCCCGGAGCCTTACAAGGGCAAGGGCGTGCGCTATGATGGTGAGCACATCCGCCGTAAGGCTGGTAAAGCGGGTAAGGCCGGCTAGGCTGTAGTGCGTAGAGAGTGAATCCATGAGTGAGAAATCGCGTATTGCGCGCCAACGCCGTCATCGCCGTGTCCGCGCCAGAATTGCTGGCACGCCAGAGCGTCCGCGCCTGAATGTGTTCCGCAGCCTGGGCAACATCTACGCCCAGGTCATTGACGACGTGGCCGGCCAGACGTTGGCCTCGGCCTCTACTATTGACCGTGAGCTACGGGGGCAGCTTGAGGGCAAGTCCAAGACCGACGCCGCCAAGCTGGTCGGTGAGCTGGTCGCCCAACGCGCCCAGGCCGCCGGGATCAAGCAGGTTGTCTTCGACCGGGGTGGCTACCGCTATCACGGTCGGGTCAAGGCGCTGGCCGACGGCGCGCGCGCCGCTGGGTTAGAGTTCTAGGACGAGTGCACCCGGTCGCCAGGCGGGGCGCGGGGTTGCGCCCGGCCTGGCCCAGTGGGCTGACTTTGGGAGAAAACCATGGGAAGACGAGAACCACGACGCGAAGAGGACCGAGACGAACTCGATGAGCGCGTTATAGACATCAGCCGCGTCGCCAAAGTGGTGAAGGGTGGCCGTCGCTTTGCCTTCCGCTCAGTGGTGGTTGTCGGCGATAACAGGGGCCAGGTCGGTATCGGCGTCGGCAAGGCGCGCGGCGTCCCTGATGCCATCCGCAAAGCGTCGGAGCGCGCGCGGCGCAATATGCGCGCCGTGTCGCTGACGGGCACGACCATCCCCCATGAAGTGACGGGCCGGCGCGGCGGCGCGAAGGTCTTTCTCAAGCCTGCCTCGCCCGGCACGGGCGTGATCGCGGGGGGCGGCGTGCGTGCGGTGCTGGAAGCAGCGGGCGTGCGCGACATCCTCAGCAAGAGCCAGGGCAGCGCCAACACGCTGAACGTGGCCTATGCCACCATCGAGGCGCTGACCCAGCTTAAGGATGGCGAGACGCTGGCGGCCATGCGCGGCAAAGACCCGGCGCAGGTCCAGCCCTTCTGGAATCGCAGGAGGAAAGCGAATGACTGACAAGAAGCTGCGCGTCACGTTGGTGCGCAGCCCCATCGGCTACAATAAGCGCCAGAAAGCCACCGTCAAGGCGCTGGGGCTGGGCCGCATGAACTCGACGGTGGTGCACGACGACACGCCGCCTATCCGGGGCATGATCCACAAGATCATCCACCTGGTCAAGGTCGAGGAGATCGAAGCATGAAGTTACACGACCTGCGCCCGGACAAAGGGGCCACAAGACCACGCAAGCGCGTGGGCCGGGGTATCAGCGCCGGCCAGGGCAAGACGGCAGGCCGCGGTACCAAAGGCCAGGGTGCGCGCAGCGGCGGCGGCAAAGGTGCTTACTTCGAGGGTGGACAGCTTCCGCTCGTGCGGCGTCTGCCGTTCAAGCGCGGCTTCACCAACATCTTCCGCGTTGAATACCAGGAAGTGAACCTGGAATCGCTGGCGCGCGCCTTCAATGACGGCGAGACTGTCACCCCGCAAACCCTGGCGCAAAAGGGCCTGATCAAGAAGGCCGACGAGCCGGTGGTCATCCTGGGGGACGGTGACCTGAGCGCCAAGCTGACCGTCAGCGCGCACCGCTTCTCGAAGAGCGCGCAGGAGAAGATCGAGGCCGCCGGCGGCTCGGTGCAGACCCTTGAGCTGCTGGTGAGCGGCGCGCGCGCCACCGTCAAGAAGCTGCGCAAGGACCAGCTTGCCAAGCTGCGCGCCCAGCAGGAGCAATGAGCGCGCTCGCCTGATGATGGCAGGCCGGGTGCCCGGCACCCGCCTGCCCTGGTTCGCGCCACTGCATGGATGGTGCAACTGGATTTGGCGCACGGGGAGAGGGTTTCCGGTTTTGGGTTCTTGGTTTTTGGTTTCTGGTAGAATGGGCGTGCAGCGGTTCTACCCATCACCAACAATCAACAACCAATAACCAATCACCCGTCCGCGTCCAATCCGGTTTCTCCATTAGTTTAGCGGATAAGGAATAACACCATGATCGAGGCGCTACGGAATGCATTCCGGCTGCCAGACCTGCGACGGAAGATGCTCTATACGCTCTTCATCCTGGTCATCTACCAGTTCGCCGCGCATGTGACGGTGCCAGGGGTGCAGCGCGAGGCTCTAGATCAACTGTTTAGCGACAACGAATCCGGCTTCCTGAGCGTGCTCAACCTCCTGTCGGGGGGGGCCGTCTCCAATTTCAGCGTGATCGCCAACGGCGTGTACCCGTACATCACCGCTTCGATCATCCTGCAATTGCTGGTGCCCATCATCCCTCGCCTGGAAGCCATCGCCAAAGAGCCGGGTGGCCGGGAGAAGATCAACCAGTACACCTACTACCTGGCCATCCCGATGGCGGCCTTGCAGTCCATCGGCCAGATCAACATCTTCCAGAGCCAGATCAACCAGTCGGGCCTCAATGTGGACTTGATTGAGGGGTTTGGCTTTGGGGCGGGCAGCAACCTGCTGACGACGATCTCGGTCATCGTGACGATGACGGCGGGGACGATGTTCGCCATCTGGCTGGGCGAGTTGATCACCGAGCAGGGCATCGGCAACGGTATCTCGATCATCATCTTCGCCGGCATTGTGGCCCGCGTGCCAGCCAGCCTCTACCAACTGTTGCAGGGCGAGGCCGCGGTCTTCAACCTGATCACCTTCCTGGTGCTCACGCTGGTGACGGTGGTGGTGATCGTGATCATCCAGGAAGGCACGCGGCGCATCCCGGTGCAGTACGGCAAGCGCGTGCGCGGGCGCAAGATGTACGGCGGCGGGGCCACGCACATCCCGCTCAAGGTCAACACGGCGGGCATGATCCCGCTCATCTTCGCCCAGTCCATCGTGACCTTCCCAGCCATCGTCGCGGGCTTCTTCAGCGGTGACCTGGCCACGCGCATCCAGGATACGTTTGGCAACCAGACCGGGTTCCTCTACTGGTTCATCTACTTCTGGCTGGTGGTAGGCTTCACCTTCTTCTACACCAATGTCATGATCCAGAACCAGAACCTGGCCGACAACCTGCAGAAGAACGGCGGGTTCATCCCTGGCATCCGGCCAGGACGCCGCACGCAGGACTACATCAACCGCATCGTCAACCGCATCACGCTGGTGGGTGCGGTGTTCCTGGGGACGGTGGCCATCCTGCCCGGCCTGACGCAGTTGATCAAGAACCTGGTGCTCGACCCGGCAGTGGCGGCCAGTTCCGGCAACCCGGCGCTGGTCATCAGCAGCGCGGGCCTGATCATCGTCGTCGGCGTGGTCATTGACACGATGCGCCAGCTTGAAGCGCAGTTGACCATGCGCAACTACGATGGGTTCATGCGCTAGCGCGCAGCGGTGAGCGGGGAGGGGCGCGCTCTGCGCTCCTCTCCCCGCGTGGGGCAGGATTGACACGATGCCCGTGACGCCCAAGACGCCGGAAGAACTGGTCATCATGCGCGAGGCGGGGCGTATCAACGCCCTGGCTTTGCAGGCCATGCGCCAGGCTGTCCGGCCCGGCATCAGCACGTTGGAGCTGGATGCGATTGCCGCCCAGGTGCTGCGCCAGCACGGTGCCCGGCCCGCTTTCCTGGGCTATCCACCGGGCGGCGAGCATCCCTTCCCGGCGACGATCACGGCCTCCATCAATGACGAGTTGGTGCATGGCATCCCGCGCGCCGACCGTATCCTGCACGAGGGCGACATCATCAGCCTGGACTGCGGGACGATCTACAAAGGGTTCGTCGGCGACTCGGCGATCACCGTCGGGGTAGGTGCTATCTCGGCGCAGGCGCAGCGCCTGTTGGAAGTGACCGAGCAGGCGCTGTACGAGGGCATTGCGGCGGCGCTGGCCGGCAACACCACGCGCGACATCGCCCGTGCCGTGCAGCGTTTTGTCGAGCGACACGGCTACAGCGTGGTGCGCGAATACGCCGGGCACGGCGTGGGGCGGACCATGCACGAAGACCTGCACGTGCCCAACTGGTGGCCGAACGGACGGCGCAGCCGCTACTTCCGCAGCGAGACGCTGCGGCCAGGGCACACCTTCGCCATCGAGCCGATGATCAGCGCGGGGCGCGCGCCCGTGCGCACGCTGGACGATCACTGGACGGTGGTGACGCAGGACGGGTCGCTGTGCGCGCACTTCGAGCACACGGTCGCCGTCGCGCCCGAAGGCCCGCCGCTGATTCTGACGGCGCTCTAGCGCCGGGCGGGGATGAGGTCGCGGTGGAGTGTATGGATGCACATTCGCAGGTTACGGGTACCGCGCGCGGTACGTAGAGGCGCTGCTCTGCTGCGCCCGTGTAGGGGCGTATAGCAATACGCCCCTACGAGAACGCCGCCAGCCGCTCGCACCAGTGAGGTATCCTGGTAATCTTCGGAGCGCATCAGTACCCTGATGCCGCAGGCGAAGTTAACCCTGTTCAAGGGCAGCGCTTTTCGCTAAAATAGCAGTTCCGTCTGGCGGCTGGCTGCCGCCAAAGAACGAGGAGATGACGGCTTTATGGCACGTATCGAGGGTGTGGATCTCCCGCGCAACAAGCGCGTCGAAGTCGCGCTCACCTACATCTACGGCATTGGCCCGACTCGCAGCAAGCAGATTCTCGGCCAGACCGGTGTCAACGCGGATACGCGCGTCAAAGACCTGACCGAAGACGAGGTTCAGCGACTGCGCGAGAGCGTGGGCCAGTTCCGCGTGGAAGGCGAGCTGCGCCGCGAAGTGCAGCTCAACATCAAGCGGCTGATCGAGATCGGCAGCTATCGCGGCCTGCGTCACCGCCGCAGCCTGCCTGTGCGCGGCCAGCGCACCCGGACCAACGCCCGCACGCGGCGCGGCCCCAAGAAGACGGTCGCCGGACGTGGGCGGCGTCGTGGGGCCAAGAAGAAGTAGCCCTGCGGGCCTACCTGACCCGTCTACAGGCGCGTCGGGCGGCGCGGTGCCAGGCCGCTTGAGCGTGACCTGCGCGGCCCAGAGGGGCGGCCAGGGTATTGGCCTGTGACGGGGGAGTGCGACGTTCGCAAACCAGGTATCGAGGAGAATGTGAAGGACAATGGGACGTACTCGTAGGGGGCCACAGCGCGGGCCACGCAAGGTCAGAAAGAATATCCCATACGGCCAGGCGCACATCCAGGCGACGTTCAACAACACCATCGTCTCTATGAGCGATCAGCAGGGCAACGTCGTGGCCTGGGCCAGCGCCGGCACCGCCGGCTTCAAGGGCAGCCGCAAGAGCACGCCCTACGCGGCGCGCATGGTTGCTCAGCAGGCGTCTGAGAACGCCAAAGAGCATGGGATGCAGGAAGTGGATGTGTTCGTCAAGGGGCCTGGCCCTGGCCGCGAAGCCGCTATTCGCGCCATCCAGGCGAGCGGGCTGAAGGTGCGCTCGATCACCGACGTGACGCCCGTCCCCCACAACGGGGTGCGCCCCCCCAAGAAGCGGCGCGTCTAACCGTCTGCGGACGGTCTGTGACCCATTTCAGACAAGTGGTGTAAACACACCTGTCCTAGTGTGGAGGAAGCCAGAACCCAATGGCACGTTATACCGGACCAGTCTGTAAGCTCTGCCGCCGCGAAGGGGAAAAACTCTTCCTCAAAGGCGCGCGCTGCATGTCGCCCAAGTGCTCGTTCGAGCGCCGCAGTTACGCCCCCGGCCAGCACGGTAAAGACGCCCAGTTTCGGCGCGGGCGCGGCTCGGACTACGCGCTGCAACTCCGTGAGAAGCAGAAGGCGCGCCGGGTCTATGGCGTGCTGGAGCGCCAGTTCCGCCGCTATTTCGGCGAGGCGCTGCGTCGCCCCGGCCTGACCGGCTCGAACCTGCTGTCCATCCTCGAATCCCGCCTGGACAACGTGATCTTCCGCATGGGCTGGGCCGATTCGCGCAACCATGCCCGCCTGCTGGTCCAGCATGGGCATTTCGTGGTCAACGGTCGCCGGACGAACATCCCGTCGTACCTGGTCGTCCCTGGCGACGTGATCGCTGTGCGTGATGGCAGCCGCCAGCGCGCCTATTTCAAAGAGCTAAAGTCCTACATGAGCGACCGTCCGGCTGCGCCCGAATGGTTGGAAGTGGACTCGGCGGCCATGAAGGGCACCGTCCTGCGTGTGCCGGAGCGCCGTGACATTGATCTCCCACTGAACGAACAGCTCATTGTGGAATACTACTCGCGCTAGGCGCTGAGCCGGTGACCACAACGAGTAGCAGTCCCATCTAGAGGAGGGGACGTGGTTACGAACAACATGGTGCTGCCCAAGATCGAAGGGGACGCCGCTTCGCAGAAGTACGGGCGCTTCATCATCAGCCCGTTGGAGCAGGGCTATGGCATTACGGTGGGCAACGCCCTGCGGCGTGTACTGCTCTCCTCCCTGCCGGGCGCTGCGGTGACATCCATCCGGGTTTCGGGCGTTCACCACGAGTTCTCGGCAATTCCCGGCATCCGTGAGGACATGACCCAGTTCATCCTCCAGGTCAAGCAGCTTCGCCTCAAGCTGTTCGACACCGAGTCGGCGCGGCTGCGCCTGGAGATGCGCGGTGAGGGAACCGCGACGGCGGCGGACATCATCTGCCCGCCCGAAGTGGAGATCGTCAACCCGGACCTGTACCTGTTCACGTCGGATGCCGAAGACACGCAGCTTGAGGTCGAGTTCACGGTCCAGGCGGGCCGGGGCTTCTCGCCCTCGGAAGATCGCGGACGCCTGCCCATTGGTGAGCTGCCGGTGGATGCTGTCTTCAGCCCCATTCGCCGTGTCAACTATGATGTCGAGCGCGCGCGTGTCGGCCAGAAGACCAACTACGACAAGCTCATCCTTGAAATCTGGACCGATGGCACCATCCGCCCCGAAGAGGCCATGAGCCAGGCGGCGGAAATCCTGATGAAGCACCTGATCATCATCGCCGGCGTCAGCGAGGAATCGCTGCTGCCATCGGTCGAAGAGGAAGCGGTGCCCGATCCCAACGCCCTGCCGCCCGAAACGTATGAGACGCCCATCGAGACGCTCGACCTGAGCGTGCGCGTGTTCAACTCGCTCAAGCGCACGGGCATCACCAACGTGGGCGAGGTGCTGGAAATGCTCGACCGAGGGCCGGACGCCATGCTCGCCATCCGCAACTTCGGCGAGAAGTCGCTGGATGAGCTGATCACGCGGCTCAAGGAGAAAAACTACCTGCCCGAAGAGCACGACATCTTCGACGGCAGCTAACTACAGACGAGGAATCTGGCCGACATGAGACACAAGGTAGCTGGTAAGAAGCTCAGCCGCAGCACAGGGCACCGCAACGCGCTGCGTCGCAACCTGATGAATGCTCTGTTCCGCCACGAGCGCATCAAGACGACGGATGCCAAAGCGGAGGCCATCCGCGCCGAGGCCGAGAAGATCATCACCATGGCCAAGCGCGGGCTGGCTCACCAGGACCCGGCGCGCGGCGTGCACGCCCGGCGCGTGGTCTTCGCCCGCCTGCGCGACAAGGACAACGTCCACAAGCTGTTCGACGAACTGGCCCCGCGCTACGCGGAGCGCCCCGGCGGTTACACGCGCGTCTACAAGCTGGGGCCGCGCAAGGGGGACGCCGCGCCGATGGTGTTGCTTGAGTTGGTGGATCGTGAGGAAGCCTAGCGACCACGATGGCCCGCCCCGACTCCCCGCCGGCGACCACGCGCTACCGGGCGGTGGTCGCCTATGATGGAACCCCCTACTTCGGGTTTCAGCGCCAGGCGGGGGACACACCCACCGTGCAGGCCGCGCTCGAAGCGGCCATCGCGCGGGTGACCGGGCAGCGGGTGACGGTGAAAGCGGCGGGGCGCACAGATGCCGGTGTCCATGCGACCGGCCAGGTGATCGCCTTCGATGTCATCTGGCGGCACGCCCCCGCCGACCTGTGGCGCGCGCTGAATGCCAACCTGCCGCCGGACGTGGCGCTCAATGCGCTGGACGAAGCGCCGGGGGGCTTTCACCCGCGCTATGACGCGCGCAGCCGGGTGTACGAGTACACGTTCTACGTCGCGCCGGTGCGCCAGCCCTTGCTGGATCGCTGGGCGTGGCAGGTGAAGGCCGGACGGCCACTTAACAACGAGAAGATGCAGCGCGCAGCAGACCTGCTGGTGGGCACGCACGACTTCGCCGCCTTTGGGCAGCCGCCCCAGGGCGAGAGCACCGTCCGCCAGGTCTTGCGCTCCGAGCTGGAGACGCTGGCGGCAGCGCCGCCTGTCCTCCAGCTTGTGCGCTACCGCATCGAGGCGAACGCCTTCCTCTACCGCATGGTACGCCGGATTGTGGGCGCGCTGGTGCGCGTGGGGAGTGGGGCGCTGGCGCTCGACGAGTTTGAGCGGGCGCTGCACGCCGCCGAGGGGGAATGGCCGAACCAGGCAGCCCCGGCGCGGGGGCTGTGCCTGATCGCAGTGACCTATGACGATGGGCGGGGAGACGCCCGCTGGAGCAAAGTGGAACGATGAAGATCAAAACCTACACTCCCAGGCAGGATGACATCCAGCGCGAGTGGTTTGTGATTGATGCCAAAGACCAGACGTTAGGGCGTCTCGCCACCCAGGTCGCGGTTTTGCTGCGCGGCAAGCACAAGCCCATCTACGCGCCTCACATGGACGTGGGCGACTTCGTGATCATTATCAACGCCGACAAGATTCGGGTCACCGGCGACAAGCTCGACCAGAAGGTGTATTACCACCACTCTGGCTATCCGGGCGGGATCAAGTCGCGCACGCTGCGCGAGCAGCTCAACCGCTACCCAGACCGCGTTATCCGCTCGGCGGTGCGCGGGATGCTGCCCAAGAACAGCCTGGGCCGCGCCATGATCAAGAAGCTGAAGGTTTACGCCGGCGACAAGCACCCGCACCAGGCGCAGCAGCCCAGGGTGTACGAGTTGTAGGCACTCAGAGGACACAGTGACCATGACGACACAGTATTATGAGGGGATCGGGCGGCGCAAGACTTCGACAGCACGCGTGCGCATCTGGACGGGCGGCAACGGCTCGGTCATCATCAATGACCGGCCCGGCGAGGAATTCCTGCCGCGCGAGGGCGATCTGACGATTGCCCTGGAACCACTGCGCGCCGTTGGCCAGGAACGCGCCTATAACGTGACGGTCAAGGTCAAAGGCGGCGGCATCAGCGGCCAGCGTGACGCCATTCGCTTGGGCCTGGCCCGCGCGCTGCTCAAGGTCGAGCCGGAGTGGCGCAACACCCTGCGCCACGGCGATTACCTGTCGCGCGATCCGCGCATCAAGGAACGCAAGAAGCCCGGTCTCAAGCGCGCGCGCAAGGCGCCGACCTACACCAAGCGCTAGACCGTTCGGCGCGTACCAGTTGGACATGCACAGGCAAAACCCCGCGATGGGGGCTTTGCCTGTTTTCGTTGAGAGGACCGGCGTCATGATGCTTCAGTCAGCTTTGAAATGGCTCCCCGCGACGGTGACCCTGCTCGGCCTGGAAGACGCCGCCCAGCTCCAGGTGGGCAGCGCGAGCCGGATCGCGGCT